>JAUWKC010000060.1 GCA_030607345.1 Planctomycetota bacterium
TATCTTCGAAGGGTCAAGCGTAGCCTTTTGTATCTTGGCCATTCGCATATTGACCGGCTTGAGCGCCCTGAGGAACTTCCTGCAGCCGCATTCCTGCCCGCAGCTTTCGACATCGCCGAGCAGTTTGGCCTCGTCGCGCGAGCCTATCTGGCGCATCTCGATTCTTGTCTGGTATTCCTGGGCCAGTTTCTTGACAAGCTGGCGAAAGTCCACCCGGCCGTCGGCCATAAAATAGAACACTATCCGTTCACCGCCGAACAAATGCTCCACATCCACTATCTTCATCGGCAAGGCAAGCTCTTTGACAAATCCGATACAACTCTGCATCTCCTCTTTAGCAATCTTCTCGAGGTGCCTTTCCTCGCTCAAGTCCTCGGCGGTTGTGTATCGAACGAATTTGCCGGGCGGCCCCCACAAGCACTCGACCTGACTGTTCACAAAATACTGCTCAACCTGGTCAGGGCTCCACCTGAAAAGGCCTGCTTTATACGAAGAGAGCTGACCGACAAGACTGCCCAACTCCAACCCCCTGTCGGTCTTTATCACTGCCCGGCGAGGCACTTTGAGAATGTTGGCCTCGTTGTGCTCGAACCAGCCGAGGATATCCATCCGGCCGTATCGAACCAGCATGTGTTTCTTGTTCTTCGTCTGTTTTGGTTTTATCTCTACGGTATTCGCCATCGCGATTGTCTACCTGAATACACTGCTCAACTCTTGTCGTCGCTAAACCTTGATTATATCAGAAGCGGCCAAATTTAACAACAACTGCTCGAAAACGAGCTTCTCGTTGACATTTGACTCAATCTCTCGCAGCGTCCGGTAGCAGTCTGCGATTTTTTCGGCCAATTGCTCGGGACCGAACCGCCCGGCCAGCTTTTTTATTTCCTCGGGCTGGTCGAAATTGACAATTTCGCCGCCCACCTCAAGGCTAAGCTTCATCGCATCGTGCAAAGCGGATATGACCATATACACCGCTGTTCGCTGGGCCCGTCGGTTAATATCGCTTTTGCTGGTCCCCCTGCTGAGTTCCGCCCAGGCGCCGGCAAGCTGCCGGATTTTGCCTGAGAGCCAGCCGGCAAAGGTCAGCGCCTCATCGTACCGGCAACCGGCAACTCCAGCGAGCAGCTCCTTCTTTGTTTTGTAAAGCCCTGCATCGACAAGCTCAAGCTCGGCCCACCGGCAGGCCTGGCCTAAACTGCCCTGTGCAAGGCGGGCCCAATATCTGGCTTGGTCTTGCGGAATACCCTTTCCCTTCAGCTTTTCGATTATCCGCTCCTCCGCCACCGGGCCGAAACGGATAGTCCGGCATCTCGACTTCGTAGTCTGCAAAAGCCGTTCCATGCGAGTGCACAGGAGAATTATGGTGCAGTATCCCGGCGGCTCTTCCAGCACTTTCATAAGAGCGTTTTGTGAATTGCGGTTCAGTTTTTCGGACTCGCTGACAACGAAGACCCTTCTTTCGGACAACGTCGGCCTGTTCGAGACCTTGTCAACCAGAAACTCACGGATTACGTCTATCGGCAGCTCGACGGGCGTCTTTTTGCCTTTGCCATCCTTGGTGAATTCAATCAACTCTTTGTACACGTGCAGGAAATCCGGATGTGAATCGGCCTCGAACAGGCGGCATGACTCGCACGAACCGCAACTGTCAGCCAGGCCGTTTTGCTCAGTAGGGCTTTTACACAAAAGCACCTTGGCCCACTCGCGGGCGGTCTTGAATTTGCCGACCCCTTCCGGGCCGGCGAATATATAAGCATGCGGCATCTTCCCGGCTGCAAAGGCCCGCTGCAAAACACCAATAGCCCCGTCCTGACAAAAAATCTCGCTGAGTGACATATCCTTATAAATCCACCTGTGCTATTGCTTCTGCCACTTTTCTCTGCACCGCTTCCACGTCACCGGAAGCGTCAACAACGATGAATCTTCTTTGCTGACGAGCCAGCTCGAGAAAACCCTCGCGTACCTTCCGGTGATAGCCGTCGCCTTTTTGCTCTATCCTGTCAAATTCCCTGTTCAATCTACTCAAGCCGACCTTTGGGTCGACATCAAGAATAATGGTCAAATCCGGCCAGACTCTTTCGAGAGAGTTCCTTGCAATTTTTATGACTTTGTCCATTCCGAAGCCGCCGGCATAGCCCTGATACGCACACGTGCTCGACAGCCATCTATCAAGAACTACGCACTTGTTTTCCTGCAACGCCGGCCTTATCTTTTCGTCCCACAATTGTACTCTGGCCGCCATATAGAGCATAACTTCTGCGGCCGTGCTCATAGCGACATGTTGCGGGTTAAGAAGCAGCCGGCGAATCTTTTCGCCGATAGCCGTTGCGCCGGGGTCCCGAAAAGTTGCGACGTCCGCGCCCTGCTGCCTCAGCCGCTGCACCAGAAGTTCTGTCTGCGTGGTCTTTCCGCAGCCGTCCGGCCCGTCAAGAACCACGAGCTTTCCCCTCAACTTCTCGTTCAACTGTTCGCTATCCATCCCCACTTTCCTCTTGCTCTTCCAATACTTCTGCCGCCTGCTCCAAAAGCTGCTTAAGCTGCCCTTCGATATGGAGCTGTCCGGCCCATTTATGCAGATAATCCTTATCCAGATGGCGCCACTGAACAAGAGCTACGCCAAGGGCGTCACGAAACTGCTGTTCTGAACGCCTGTCCTTGGCCCATTCCAGCTTGCTTAAAATGGTATCTTCAGGCGAAGTTACCCAAACATCCAATCCCCTGATTTTAGCGATACACCTTCGCTCAAACTCCTGGCGACTGAACGGCCTGTCTTTGCGAATAATAAAATCAGCCTTCCAACCAGACTCAACGTCAATTACGTTAAACATCGAGCCGTGAACAAAGGCGTTTCTTACCGCATCGAGGCTGACATAGTAATTCTCGCCCAGCGTTCCGGCAAAATTCAAAACCTGCTTTTCGGTCGGAGCAATCACCATGTCGATGTCCTTTGTCGCTCTTGGCTGGCCGTGAAGGCTGCTCGAAACGGAACCGGAAAGCATGTAGGCAATACTCTGCTTGTCTAACTTTCCAATCAGCTCCTCTAAGAAATCTGCCTGACCCGTCATATCTACACTCCAGCATCAGAGCGGATTAGTTTGAATAAGGTTTCGCCAATCATAAGTCGAAGCACTTGCCGTTGCACCTTTGCTTCACTGTAATCGGGATGGCGAAGTCTTACACCGGCTTCGACAATGCTTCTGAGGTTATCGCTTAACTCAAATGCCATTTCTGCCCGCGTCCGGGTATCTAACCGCTGCAGGGTTCCTATCTGTTTTCTCGCAGCATCAATAGTCGTGTCCGCAGGTATCGCATCCATTTTTCATCTCAAAATCCAGCCTTGCTTTCGCAGGGTAATTAAGGCTGCTGATATTTCAACAAAGCTGCTTTCGATTGCGCAGCTCTGCGCACCGCTCCGGCCCGTCAAGAACTATGAACCTGCCTGAGCCTTTCGTTTTCACTCTGCTGCCCTTGTTATACTATTTTGTCAGTTGGAAATTGTCTTTGCCGACAAGCTGTCGCATTTTTCTGCAGAACTCCAGGTCGGGTTTTACAGACAAGCTCTTGTCTGCGGTCGCATAGACGCTGCCTTTGTCGGTTCTTATTGCTACGTGAATGGCGCTTTTGCCGCGGTGCGTCCGGCACAGGTTCTTTATCATCGCCACTTTTTGTTCAGTGACATCTTGTGAATCCAGGCTTATCCTTACCCTGCCGGCCAGGAGTTCGCCGACCCGGTCCAGAGCTATCAATTCGGAAGCCAGAATATTTGGTTTTCCTCTTCGCAAATCAACCTTTCCCCGCACAAAGACAACGGTATCAGGCACCAACAAACTTGCGAACCTGCTGAGCACGTCGGGAAACAATACCACTTCGACCTCGCCTTGGAGGTCTTCGAGGGTGAAGTAAGCCATTTTTGAGCCGGCATTTCGGCCCGTCTTTGTCAGAGTGTATCTTATCTTTGTTATCATTCCGCCGATTGCAATTTGCCTGTCCTGCACATACCCGGCAAGCTGCGAGCTGTCGGCCGTGGAATATAGACTTATCGTCTCGGCGTAATGGCTGAGCGGATTGCTGGTGACATAAAAGCCAAGAACGCTCTTTTCGAACGCCAGCATCTGAGGCTCAGGCCAGGGCGCTACGTCAGGCAGCCCCTTATGGTCCTCCGAATGGTCGCTCTGGGCCAACTGGCCAAAGAAATTTAATTGGCCGCTCTGCTTGTCCGCCTGCAGTTGCGAGCCGCTTTGCATCGCTTTTTCCAGTCCCGCAATCATCTGGGCGCGGTTTCCGCCAAGCCGGTCGAAAGCACCCGCCTTTACGAGGGCCTCGATAACCTGCTTGTTGACGGCCCTTAGGTCCACGTTCTCACAAAAGTGGAACAGACTCTCAAAAGAACCGACTTGACTGCGGGCGGTGATTACTTGCTCAACCGCCTTTTCGCCCACGCCTTTCACCGCCGCCAGGCCGAAACGTATTACTCCAGTCTTATCAGCAGTGTGGCCCTTATAAAGAGGAGTAAAATCCACTCCGCTCTCGTTGATATCCGGCGGCAAGACCTCGATGCCCATTCTCTTGCACTCGCCAATATAATCGACAACCTTGTCGGTATTATCCATTTCGTAGGTCAAAAGTGCAGCCATATATTCCACGGGCCAGTGGGCTTTAATATAGGCGGTCTGGTAAGCGATAATGGCGTAGCGGGTCGAGTGGCTCTTGTTAAAGCCGTAGCCGGCGAAACGCGCGATAAGCTCAAATATCTGGCTGGCCTGTTTCGTACTCAGGCCCTTGTTGACGCAGCCGGCGACAAATCTTTCGCGCTCTTTGGCAATCGTCCTGGCCTTCTTCTTGCTTATCGCCTTGATGAGCGTGTAGGCCTCGCGAAGAGGTATGTCACCGAGACGGTTGCAAATCCGCATTACCTGTTCCTGATAGACCATAATGCCGTAGGTCTCATCAAGGATTTCCCTCATAATCGGATGCGGCAGGTCCCATTTTGCCCCGTGTTTGCGGTCGATGTAATCCGGTATCAGTATCATCGGCCCCGGCCGATACAGAGCGTTGGCGGCGATAAGGTCCTCGATGCGGTCAGGCTTCATCTTTGTCAGCAAATCCTGCATGCCGCCGGACTCGAACTGGAAGACGCCTTTGGTCGCCCCGCTGGAAAACAGCTCAAAAACCTTCGGGTCTTCCAGACTGATTCTCTCCAGGTCAATATCGACCCCGTGGATGTCTCCGACTAACTGCCTGGCTCGCTCAAGCACGCTGAGGGTCTTAAGACCCAGAAAGTCCATCTTCAAAAGCCCGACTTTCTCCACTATAGGCCCTTCGAACTGGGTAATGATGTCGTCGGAATCGACCGCCTTATAGAGGGGGGTAAAATCGGTCAGCGGCTCATCCGAGATAACCACGCCGGCAGCGTGAACCGACGCGTGCCGGGCAAGGCCTTCGAGCTTCCTGGATATGTCAATGACTCTTTTTGTCTGCTCGTCCTGTTCGTAACTCTTCTTTAGTTGCGGCTCAGTCTGCAGGGCCTTGTCAATCGTCATACCGAGAGAAAACGGCACAAGCTTGGCAAGGCGGTCCGCCTCGGCCAGCGGGACGCCAAGAACCCTGCACGAATCGCGGATGACGGCCCTGGCTTTCATCGTTCCGAAGGTTATTATCTGCGCGACCTGGCCGTATTTCTGTCTGACGTAGTCGATGATTTTCCCACGCCCGTCCTGACAGATATCAATGTCAACATCGGGCATTTCGTTGCGGGCAGGGTCCATGAAACGCTCGAACAGCAAATCGTAGCGAATCGGGTCAACATCACACAGCCTGAGACAATATCCGACAACAGTGCCCACGGCGCTTCCTCTGGCTCCCACCGGGATGCCGTGCTCGTGGGCGTAATTGCAAAAGTCCCAGACGATAAGAAAGTAGCTGGCAAAACCCTTCGACTCAATCACGTCCAGCTCTCTGTCGATTCTGGCCTTTATCTCGTCGGTAATTTCGCCGTACCGCTGCCTGGCTCCGTCATAACACAGTTTAGTCAGGAGCTGCTCCGGCGCCTGCCCGTCCGGAGGTCGAAATCGCGGGGCGTGCCGGCTCTTCAAATCAAGCTCCACATCGCACCGCTGAGCAATAGCCAGCGTGTTATCGCACGCTTCGATTGTCCCGGAGAAAAGTGAGCGCATCTGCTCAGGGCTCTTGAGAAACACATCTCGCGGGTAAATCATCCGGGTAGGGTCGTCGGCATTTTTGCCGGTGCTTATACAGCACAGGCAATTGTGCGCCTCGTAATCGTCCTCTTCAAGAAAGTGCACGTCATTGGTTGCGATAAGACCAAGACCCATCTTTTTCGCCAGGTCTACCAGGGCCTCATTGACGCCGGACTCGTCGCCTTCGTGGATTTGCAGTTCGATGAAGAATCTTTCCGGGCCGAAAATCTTCAGGTAGCTTTCCGCCGCCGCCGCCGCACGCTTCTGGTCGCCGCCGGCCAGAAGGGCTGGAATCTCGCCCTTGATACACGCCGACGCTGCTATCAGGCCCTCGTTAAGCTCGGCCAATATCTCTTTGTCGATTCTCGGACGGTAGTAAAAGCCTTCGGTGTAGCCGGCGCTTGCCAGCTTCAAAAGATTCTTGTAGCCGGCGTTGTTCTCCGCCAGGAGTATCAAATGATAGGCAGCCTCTTTGATAGTGGTTTTGGTCCTGTCGAACCTGCTGCCCGGCGCAACATAGGCCTCGATGCCTATTATGGGCTTTATGTGCTTTTCGCGGGCCTTGATGTAAAACTCAACGGCGCCGAACATATTGCCGTGGTCGGTCACCGCCACCGAATCCATACCGAGTTCTTTGCAGCGCTTCAGCAGTTTATCGAAGCTTATAGCGCCATCAAGCAGCGAATACTGACTGTGCAGATGAAGATGCGTAAATCCTTTACTATCCATAAGTTAAACCATCCTACAACAAACCGCCGTCGCCTGTATGATACTGTCTTGGTCGGTCCGTGTCAATTAAGCATCTCTCGGATAATCGGTCCGCCCGGCTAGGCCGGGAGCTATTATCCCCTCGTGGAAAGTCGCAAATAATCACTCCGTTGACAACTCGCCTGAATTTCCAAAGATTCCGACAGACGCCCATAAGAGGCATCAGGAAATCCTTGCAGGCCCGACAGTATCATACTATAATCTCGGCGACAGTTTAGATATGCCAGGGGAGCCGAACGTTGGGCAAGCAACCCGGCCGAGGCTGAGAGGTCTCGCACCTATTTGCATCGCACCAGAGAGCCTATTTTGTGTGTGCTTTGCGCGAAAACAGGTGCGCCGATGACCCTATGGAACCTGAACAGGTTAGGACCTGCGAAGGGAGGTGGATAGCGAAGTATTCGACGCGCTCCTCTTGCTGGAGTGCTTTTTTTTGTTGCCTTTATGACAACCAGACTGAAAGGAACAAGCAATGAAGGAAACAGACATTTCCCGTGCCATCATCGAGCGGTACACCGCCAGGCTGCTGGAGCATCTTGAAAACGACGTCATCATAGTGGGAGCAGGCCCGGCAGGGTTAACGGCAGGTTACTATCTGGCTAAGGCCGGCGTCAAAACCACCCTAATCGAAAAAAAACTCTCCGTCGGCGGAGGCATCTGGGGCGGAGCCGCCGGCTACAATGTTGTCACCTTCGAAGACAAGGAGATATTGGATGAAATAGGCGTGACGACAGAAAAGCACCGGGCCTTGTACATTGCCGATGCCATCGAATTCGCCACCGCCTTGGCTTATAGCGCAAAAAAAGCGGGTGTGGAAATATTCAACCTGCTGGAGGTCGAAGATATTGTCCTCAAGCAGGAGACCGTCAAGGGTATCGTGGTCAACAATGCAAGTGCAACAATGGTGAAATTGCACGTGGACCCGTTCTGCATCTGTTCGAGATACACAATTGACGCCACGGGACATCCGGCGGAACTCGTCGGCATGTTAAAGAAGAGCAAACCAGAGCTCTTTCCGAACGAACTGCGGGAGTATTTTATGAACGTGGAGACCTCGGAAGCCGCCGTAGTGGAGAAAACGGGAGAGGTTTTTCCCGGCCTTTACGTCGCGGGTATGGCGGTCTGTGATGTGTTTAATCTGCCGAGAATGGGCCCGATTTTCGGCGGAATGCTGAGGTCCGGGA
>JAUWKC010000067.1 GCA_030607345.1 Planctomycetota bacterium
ATATTAGCTGTCGCGCAGTATTTTACCGTAATATTCAAAGAGCTTTAATTCTTTGCTATTGGCAGTACTTGAGATATGGCTATTGCTTTAGCCAACCCTGATGATACGGCTCCTATATCCGCCAGTTGCTCTTGTTTGGGACGGCTCTCTTCGGAATGCCAAATCAAAATTGCACCGGCACATACTTTTTCTATGGTTAATGGTACGGCCATGACCGAATGTTTGTCAAGCCCTTCTGTTTCTTGTTGGTACTCGAAAGGGTATGCGTCGGCTATATTACAGGTTTCGTTCAACGTGCAGATGTTCGCGGCCAAGTCTTCTTCTATGTGTTTCTTGAATTGCTCTGTGGGCGGGGGCGTGAGATTCTCTGTCCGACACCCGTGCCATTCGAAGCGTTCCGGCCGCCTGAGGAGAAAGCTGACCATCGTACTTGGTATCTGGCGTTCTATTAGCCTAGCGGCAACACGTAACAATTCGTCGAGGCCGGCACTTGCGAGAAGGGACTCATAGAAGCCAGCCTCGAAACTTATCCTGTTGAGAGCCTTTATGTAATCCCTCTGGGTTGAAATAAGGTTGTTGCAGATAATGTCTATCTTCTGCGCCTGGCTTTTACGCTCGGTATTGAGCTTTCTTATCAGCAGCCGCAGCCTTGCGTGTCTCGTTTTTTGTTGCATGGGCGCTCGCAGCCTTGCGTGTTCCATTGAACAAACAGCCATCTCACAGTTTTTGTATTCGACTGAATCAAATGAAGCCTTTAAGGACAAAGGGGCCGCCAGAGACTGATATTGCGTGGCCCTATAAATAGTCCACTATCAATTTTGCGGCTTTTTACCCGACAGGCAGGACGGCCGACGCGGCTATTATAAACTCGTTTCTTGTGGGCAGGCCGTGTCGTTCTCGGACCCGTATGGGCTTCAAGCCGTTGTCTGGGCTTGGCGATAG
The DNA here is from genome assembly GCA_030607345.1 of Planctomycetota bacterium. The sequence continues at coordinate 943 of JAUWKC010000067.1, forward strand.
TTTGCGAGAACAAGAGGCCGCCTATCGTCTTTTAGTTGCTATTATTTTGCTATCCGGACGTGGTGAGCGGCAGGACCTCACGGCATCTTTACATTCGACGTGCTGATGCGGTTCTGCTGCTACAATTAAGAGGCTGTACGTGGGGCTTGCGATCAATAGAGAGTGTGCGTATTCTGCGATACCTTTTTTGGATTATAACACACCGGCGCCGCCAGTAGAAGCCAAACGGCCCGCCCGATTAGCCGCTGGGCACAAGGATTGCCACCGTCGTGCCGGCGCCGGGCTGGCTCTCTATCTTCAGCGAGCCTTTGTTAAGTTCAATCAGCCGCCGGGCATGTGCCAGCCCCATCCCGCGTTTCCTGCCGGCAGCCCTGCCGGAGAAAAATGGCACGGTTGCCTTCTGTGCTGTTTCGGCGTCCATTCCGCAACCGAGGTCGCTCACCTTGATTTCGACGAACCCGCCGGTGCCGGCCGGCTCGGCGCTGATTTGAATCGGCCCTGTTTCTTCCGCATACGATTCGAGGCAGTTGCAGATGATATTTGCGATTGCCGAGACCATCTGGGCCGAATCGACAAGCGCCTCTTTGACTTCGCCGGCCACTTTGACTTGTGCGTTAATGTAATCAGCCCCGGTCTTCTGGCCGGCAAAGTCCACCGCCTCTGCGAGCATTTGTTTGACGTCGGTCGGCGCCGGCCGCGGCTGTCGCGGCTCTGCGAAAACAATCAGGTCGTCTATGATTGCGGAAATCTGGTCTGTGTTGTCCTGAATCTGTATCAGCATACGTCTTTTTGCCTCGTCGGTCTCGCGCTCGGTCAGCAGTTGTGCTCGGCCGGATATAACCGAAAGCGGATTGTTTAATTCGTGTGCGGCGCCGCCTGCCAGTTCGGCTAACGCAGAAAGAAGACTATCCACAGCAGGCCTGGTTGAAGTCTCGCCGGCGGACGGCGGAGTGGTGGGCTTTGGTTGGCTCGCTTTGAGTCCGGCAAGCAGTTGAACGAACTTCTCGGCCAGCAGTTGGCCGCCGGCGCAGGCCGACAGCATATCCAAAACACAGCCCGCAGCCGAAGCAGCAGTCCCGAAATTCTCCCGAAACAGCTCTGTATCGGCGGGGTACCGCAGTTCAAAAACGATAACGCCAACCGCTCTGCCATTGGCAAGAACCGGCAGCAATCTGGCCTGGCTGACATCGAATGGAACATCCAGTTGCTCGAACAGCCAGTCAGCTTGGCCCTGGGCCTCGACAATGTCGAACTTTTCGCTTATCGCGGCCGGCAGGCTATGCCGGTCGTCAGGGGCCTTCAGGCAGAGCGTCCTGCTCCTGCCAAGGCTCTCGACGAGTACAGCATCAAGAGTGTCGGATGTGTCGGGCCGAATTAAATACAGGCACACTCTGCCCGTTTGGTAAAACCTTTGCCAGCGGACCGCAAAATCCTCCGCCGCCTCAATTGGCAGCATCGCAGCGTTTATGTTAAATAGAAAGTCGGTCAGAAACTTCAGATGGCTTGAAGCTGTCTGAAGACGCCGATTCTCACCGGACAGGTTGCTGTTATCGCCGGCCAGTTGCGCTGCGGCCGTGTGCAGCGACTCGTAGTAAGCTGTCGCCGCGTGGGGTAAATCCAGGCCCAGAAGATTTGCCTTTTGCTCGACTTTGGCTGCAAGCTCGTCCCTGATTTGCTCAAGCTGCTCAGGTTGTACTGCCAGCCGTTCAGCCATCTGCTCTATCGAAGCCGGCGTGTCATAACTGCCCGATTGACCGATGCCCGATTGACGTGCGATAGAATCGGCGGCCTGGATAACCCGGGCAAGGTGTGTCTCAGGCATCACCTGCGAAAGCATCTCGATGTCGCTGTGATGCAGCCAGATTGCATTTGCAATCTCGTCGGGAAGTTGCCACTTCGTCGCTATCCGCCTGCCGAGCGTGCCGTGGTCAACGCCCAGGTATCTTTGTTCAACAGCCACGCAGGAGCAGCGGTCGGATTCCGCCTGTTCAACTATGCGGGCAAAGCTCTTGGGCATCGCCTCGTCGACTGCCAGCTTGCCAAGGTCGTGCAGTAGCCCCGCCGTATATGCCGTTTGTGAATCTACGGGCCATGATACGGCCTGAGCCATCTGTTCGGCGCAGCAGGCCACGGCAAGGCTGTGCCTGATGAGCTCTCGCCTCGGTGCGGTTCTGTCGTAAGCGACGCCGTTGTTCAATGGCTCAAGAACCTTCGCCGAGAGCAGAGCGCTGCGCACGGCGTCCGCGGGGAGTTTCGCAACGGCGCGGCGAGCCGAGGGGCTCCGTCGGCCAAAGCCGATGCCCCGGCGGCCAAGCAGCGACAAAATCGTTGCCGTAAGCGCCGGGTCCGATTCAATTATCTGCGTCAGGACCGGCGACAGAGACTTCGTTTGCAGCAGTTCAGACATAAAGCGCTGTGCTGTGCCGTGCAGCGTCGAGAGCGAATCCAGTTTACGGATGATAAGCTCCGTGCGTTCGGCAAGTACAGCCTCTGCGGTTTGCTCGGCCATAAGTAGTTTTTAGTTTTTAGTTCTTAGTTTTTAGTTCAACACCCAAATCTCGTATCTCGATTCACGAATCGCAATTGCTTAGCCGGCGACTCTCTCCATATTCAAAACCGTTGCTATTTTCTCAGTCAGCTCATCTATACTGAACGGCTTTCTTATGAAATCCTCGGCGCCGGATTTGAGCAACTGCTCGATTTCGTCTTCTTTGACGACGCCGCTTACGATTATAATCTTTGTGCTGGCGAACTCCGGATTCCTTCTGATGGTCTGGCAGACAATGTTGCCGTTGACATCGGGCAGCATATAGTCCAGAAGAATAAGGTCGGGCCGGAACTGTTCGGTCAGCATGCCGGCGTCGTAACCGCTGGAAGCGGTTTTGATTTCATATCTCTGGTCCCTGCCGAGCACCTCTTCAAGCAGTTCCACAATCTCCGGGTCGTCGTCGACAATGAGGACTTTCTTCTTGCCCGAATCGAGATTGTCCAGAGGAATGTTGTTCTGGCTCATAAACTTGATAAGACTCTGGCGAGGTATTCTGCGAAATCGTGAGCCTGGGATGCGAAAACCCTCCAGTCGGCCGGCATCGAAACAGCGAATTATGGTCTGCTGGCTGACCTTGCAGATTCCAGCGGCCTCACCAGTCGTAAGCAAATCCTTCATTTTCTCCATTCCTCTTTATCAACCAAATCCCTTTGGCAGAGAGCTCCCCAAATTACCCTTTTGCCCTAATTTAACTATCGGACGTCTGCCTTGTCAAGAATTAAAAAAAATAAAAAAAGCTTTCGTCCCAGCATTCTCCACCGACATCTTATCACTCCTTGAATCGCACTTAGGCTTCAGCTCGCTTGACGGAACCAAGTGGGCCGAATTTTGTGTTTTTGCACGGCGTATGCCGATATAGCAAACTGTTGCTCAACGCAGGCTTGGACGGCTGTTTGGGACTCAGGTACGGTTGTGAAAAAGATTCTTATCGCAGTTGCTTTAGCCGTGCTGACGCTTTCGCTGGCGGGCTGCCAGACCGTCCAGGGCCTCGGCCGGGACATCACCTGGACAGGCCAAGCCGGCCAAGAGGCCCTTGAAGGTCTCGGTGCGCCTCAGTAGGGCCGTAGGAAGAAGTAAACTCCTGGCCGCATTTCCCCACAGCAAAAAGAGCACGCACGAATCCAATCTTTTGTCGAACCGGACAAAAAGCTGATATAGGCGGTATCCTGAATGTCTTTGAACTGGACTATATCCTTGCTGCGCCCTGATGCGACGGTTGCGTTCGAAAGGCGCGCATAAATACCCCGGCAAATCTACTGCTCGCTGCGCCCCTGCCAGACGTCCGTGAAGGCGACCTGGACCTGTTTGCCCTCGACAAGCACATTAAATCGCCGGCGTTTGCGATTGACCCGGCAGACGATGCCGTTTCGCCGAAGCCGAACAACGAACACCGTATCGTCTTTGCGGACGCTCTCAGCGAATTTAGCCTGGCGGACCGCCAGTGGTGTGCTCGCAGCCGTCTCGGAGATTCGCTCACGGAACCGGGCTAAGTGTTCTCTCCACGGCTTTGGAGCATTCTTCATCTCCTCGAAGAATTCGCCAACAAGACCTCGGACCTCGGACATTGATTTTTCAATCTCACTGTTTGCCTGGTCGGTAATAATCTTACCCTGCAGGCGGATCTGGCGCAGTCGCTGCGAGGCGCGACTGCGTATGTCCTTGGCTTGGTCCAGCGCTTCCTGCGCGTCACGGCGCCTGCGCTCGGCGTCTTGGCGCGTGGTCTGGACCTGATTGATAAGTTTGCTCGTGCCGTCCGCGTCGCCTTTGAGCAACGAACTGGCTTGGTTGGTAATTGCCTTTGGCATTCCGAGTCTCTCGGCGATGGCGATGGCGTTACTGCTGCCCGGTGTGCCGATGCGCACTTTGTACGTAGGCCTGAGAGTCTCGGTGTCGAACTCGACCGATGCATTCTCAGCCCTCGGCGTCGAGAAGGCATAGCTCTTGAGCCTGCCGAGATGTGTGGTCGCTACTACCCTGGCGCCTCTGGCCGACAGCTTGTCAAGTATGGCAGTGGCCAGGACCGCACCTTCGGCAGGGTCCGTGCCGGCGCCCAGCTCGTCCAGCAGGACCAGCGTTCTTTCGTTTGTTTTCCTTAATATCCTCACCAGTTGGCTGATGTGCGCAGAAAATGTACTCAGGCTTTGCTGAATACTCTGCTCGTCGCCTATATCCGCGAAGACCTGTCCATAGACCGGCACCCGGCTGTCGGGATGTGCGCAAACATGCATGCCGCTTTGCGCCATCAGCACCAGCAGGCCGATGGTCTTTAGCATAACGGTTTTGCCGCCGGTGTTGGGCCCGGTCACCAGCAAAAGGTCGAAGTCGTCGCCGAGCCGAACGTCTATTGGCACCACCGAGTCCATTATGTCCCTGACCGGTCCGCTGGAGGCGGACTCGCTTGTGCACCACAAAAGAAGCGGATGGCGGGCCCGGCGAAGGACCAGGCAAGACTCCGAACAGAGCACAGGCGGCGACATATCGTAGGCCAGGCTGAACCGCGCCTTGGCGAAGGTCAAATCGAACAGGGCGAGCCGCTTGAGACTGCTGAGTATATCCTTTTTCCTTTCCAGGACCGCACGGGTCAGTCCCCACAGGATTCGGGTTATTTCCTTTTGCTCTTCGAATGTTGCGTCCTCCAGCTCGTTGCTTAATTCCACGAGCTGCTCAGGCTCGACATACAGCGTTGCTCCCGTATTGGAACGGTCCAGTACTATGCCGGCCAAACGGTGCCGGTACTTGGTTTTCAAAGCCACTACCGCTCGGCCGTGACGCATAAGCATGTTGGTATTCTCAATCGCGCTGCGCATCTGAGGCGCCGCTGTAATAGCCTTGAATCGGCGCTCAATCTGGGCGGAAAGCTGCGATATGCGTCTTCTTATCTCGCCGAGCTTTTCTGAGGCGTTGCTTCGGGTCGTTTTCTCGTCTTCGATACAGCGGTGAATTTCCGTGACAATTTCTGTGAAGTCATCGAGCCTGCCGGCCATATCGCGCAGATGCGGGACCTGCTCGGCCGGCAGTTCTTCAACGAACTTCTTCACTCTGCCGCAGGCCGCAAGCGCAGCGGCTATTTGAAGCAACTGCGCCGGCTCGAAGACTGTTTTGCCGCGCCCGTAATCGGTTATAACAGCGCCGATGTCACTCAGGCCCGCCAAAGGTATCGCAACACCACGCTCCAGTAGGCTCTTTAATTCGGTCGTCTCGGCAATCCTCCGGCCTATCCACTCGGCATCGAGCGACGGATAAAGCGCGCCTGCCGCATCTTTGCCCAGCGAGCTCGAGGCAAACGAAGCCAGAATCCGACGGACCTGCTCGAACTCCAGCACCTCCAGACTATGTTCGTCAATGCGCCTTTGAGTCACTGGCCAACACTCCACCGCTCGGCTCGCACGCAGCAAAGCAGAAACGCCGCCAGAATCACACCGGGGGAATTTGCTGACTTTCCTGTGTGGCTCTGGTTTCCTATTTGCTTCGAGTAAATCACTCTCAATTCCTCTGTCACCTTCCGGCGGCTTTGTCTGTTCCTTGGCCAAGCCAGGCTAAGCTGAAGCGGGCAAATGTCATCAAAAGAAACGCTTTTGTTATCAGCCTCAGTATCCGGTTAGCCTAACGCATAACCTTGCCTGTTGCAATAAGCTTGAAGCCGGTCTAATATACGCCCAATGGCTCTTAGCAGGGGCTTTGTCGTTTATTGAACAAGGCCAAAGCAACTATTTGCCTCGGCGCCCTGACGACACGGAGGAAAAAATGAGATTTGAATTTGCAACAGCGAGCCGGATTATATTCGGCAGCGGAGCAGCAAAAGGAATCGGAAAGCTCGCGGCCGAGATGGGCAGTTCTGCATTCGTCGTCGCCGACGAAAATATTGGACTGCATGAGCCCATTGTCCAATATCTCAGAGAAAACGGCGTAAATTCCGTCGTCTTCGACGTTGCGAGCGAGCCTTCCACGACTTCAGTGAACCAGGCTGTTGAGCAGGCCCGCCGGCCTAAATGCGATGTCGTAATCGGCGTAGGAGGTGGAAGCGTCATCGATACCGGCAAGGCCGTCGCCGTTATGCTGACCAATCCGGGCCAACTGGCCGACTATCTTGAGGTGGTCGGCCTCGGCAAGAAGCTGACCGAACCTGCCGTGCCTTATATTGCCGTGCCTACTACGGCCGGCACAGGCGCCGAAGTCACCCGCAACGCCGTGCTTCGTGCGGACGAACACAACGTTAAGGTGAGTATGCGCAGCGGCTTGATGCTGCCGAGAGTAGCCCTGGTCGACCCTGAGCTGACCTGCTCGATGCCGCCGGCGGTCACCGCAAGCACCGGCCTGGACGCCCTCACGCAGCTTATGGAAGCGTATGTCTCCAATAAGGCAAATCCCCTGACCGACGGCCTCTGCAGAGA
>JAUWKC010000236.1 GCA_030607345.1 Planctomycetota bacterium
AGCGATGATTTCCAATATTATTTTCATCGTGGGGCTGTACCGCCTTTGATGGGCAATTGCGAGCTTGAGGTTCTTCTTCTCGAACGCGGCTACAATTTCGTCAGCCTCGCGGTAGTCGGCATAACTGCCGGCGATTTTAAGCCGTTTGGCCGCTGCCGCCCGTCCCTGAGGATTTTCATCGGCAACGGCCACAACCTCGGCCTGTTCAATCTCGTTCCAGACAACATCAAGACCATGACCGTAGTTGCCACGGCCCGTCCGGCCGATTACCGCGACACGATACCTGCGCCGCTCTGCAGAGACGCCCGCCGGCAAGGCCAGCGCGGCTGTCGCCGCGACAGAACCTCTGACAAAATCTCTACGCGTGATACCCTTGATAGACCTACCCCTTTCGGCTCGGCCTGAGCTTATCAGTAATAAGCTCTATTTCACCTGCTCGACATAATCCTTGTACATCGCGTTGCGGTCAACCTCGCTGCCCTTGGCAGCAGAATATATCGCAATACCAAAACCAAGATGGAACTTTTCACCTTTCTTGACCACAACGTCGTTGCGTTCCAGGCCGGCTACTTTCTTGCTGCCGAACAGATTAGCAGCGATAAGACCATAGTCGCGAACATGATACCAGCTTCGCCGGAAATTCTTCGGGTCGGGCATTACGGTCATACCAATAAACGTACCGTCCATCATGCCGCTGTAGTCACACCAGTCAGACGCCTTGCCATAGGCGTTGTTCGAGCCCTTTTCGCCCTTGAGCCCGTCGGCGTTAAGAATTTGTCCGCCGTAACGCTCCTCAATCGGAGTCTGGACTCGTATACCCAAACCATACTCCTGGTCATCACCGAAACGAAGGTCGTGTTCGTCGGATGAAATTGTACTGTCGTAGATGAGCAGATAGTAGTTCGGACGCACAAGAATCGTGTACTTGCAGATTTCGTGGGCGATTCTGTTGCCGCTTGTGTCTATTGAGTCAAGGTAGAAATTGCTGACGGTAAAGGCGCCCTTGCCGGGGCCGCCTTCCGGCGTGCCGACGTACATTTCGTGCTCGGTCCTTTTTTCCAGTCGCCAGTAATCGTTTCCGTTGATACCGGCAAACGTCAGCCAGATACCCGGATGCATTGTGTCGTGGTCCGTGGAGTCCTTACCCTCTATCGGAGGATGATTCCTGCTCACCTGGACACCCGACGGGCTCTTGACGTGAGCAAAGTAAGGACGCGGAATCTTGGTGCTTGCCGTATAGTATGAAGCGAAGGGCTTTCCACCGATTGTAATCTGCATGCCGGTCGGCACATACTTAAAGCCCACCACCGGGCCGTCGTCGTCACCATCTTCGCCGTCACCATCTTCGTCGTCACCAGCCTCTTCTGCCACCTGGGCCTTCTCAGTCCATTCCTGTGCCTGTGCCGCTGTATGCGTCAGATTCGCAGCAGCAATCGAAGTCGCAGCCTGTCCGGCCCAACTCCATTGCACCTTCAGACTACTGTCATACGAGTCGCCTGTCTGAACGTAACGTACTTCGATAGGGTACTGCTTGCCCTTGGTCATGGAGACGCTGCCGCTCGCAGTGCCCTGGCTTGCCGAAACAACCTGTTTGCCCGCAATCAGGATTTGTACGCTCTGGTCGGTCTCAGCGATGAACGTTATTTCTCCGCTGCCTGCCGCTTGAATAGAACCCTGCCATATGCCCGACCACTGCTTCCCACATCCGTCGTCCTGGGTCCAGGAATACTCAAGGCTGTTCAGTTCACCCAGGTGCTCAAGGTCGGTGAAATCTTCCGACCCAAACTGGCCACCTATTAGACCCGGCAGCCCGGCTGACGCTGCCTTCGCGTCAGGCGAAAAAACGCTCGCCGCTGATACAACAGCCAGCATTACAATAATCAGAGCCATTTTCCTGTTCATCACATTTCCCTTTCAAAAAAACACCACAACACCTCTAATTTGATGCTCACGGACTGCTCTTAAGACGTGTGGACCCGCAAGCTTTATGCACAACCGCACTGATTCGGCGGCTCTTACACACTCGGACGGCCTATTTTATACGCACCTTTCGGTTATGTCCACACTTTCGGCACGAAATATGCCCCCAAAACGCCGATTAGCCCACCCGGATAGGCCAAAAAGCCCTTACGGCCGGGTCATAAAGCACCAATATCGGCCGGCCTTTGCCGCTTCACGGGCCTGGCAAATGCCTTGAATGTTCCGTCAAGCTGCTCTTTTGTCCTGTCGCCCTCGTAGACGAGCACAAGAAATCTGAAGCGGCCGGCTTGGCCCGGCTGAAGTGTAAAGTTAAAGGGTTTGGCCTGTTTGGGGTTCCGTTTCTTCTCGAAGTCGTATTGCCCAAGCGGATTCGCTGAAAACAGACCATAACCCCGCGCGTGCCAGTAGGTAGGATAGTTGACGCTGTCAGGATGGTGGAATATGGCGATACCGAGCACCTTACCGTTCTTTTTGCCTTGAAGGCGCACCCATTCGGCTCTTTTGCCCCATACGCCTTTTTCCTTTTCGTCCCCATTGGAATTAAGGTACATCCCGCTGCCACGACGTTCGCGGAGCCAGTCGGCAACGCGAATGGCGAACATGCCTTCCTTTGTATCTTTGAACACCACCTTTTTATTTCGGGCCTTGAGTCTTATGTCAAAATCTATGGCGTATTCATTAGGCCCGGCAATAAAGACCATATCGCGGCTTTCCTGCAAAAGAACCTGCCCGTCTGTGCCGAGCCAGTGCGCTACGGTCGACAGCCTGCCTCTGCCGGAGCCGGCTTTCATTTCTGTTACCTTGATATGTTTGATTTGCGGCGGCGATTCGGTATTGTTCCAAAAGCCATTGCCGTTAACCTGGTCGTAGGTAAAGAAAATACCCGCATGGTGCGGATGGTCGGTGGTTTCTCCTTCTACTTTTTCCAGCGGGTAACTTCGATTGACCACAATTCCGCAGGGCGTCCGCAGGGGATACAAGATGGGTTTGGTCAAATCGTCGCGGTGAAGATAACTGGTGAAGTGACGGCCGTCGACCATTACGTCGATTCTGTCGGGATGCTCGACGAATTGGACCTTAGGCCCTGCCTGGCAGAGTCCCGCACAGACAACAACCACGGCGGCCAGACAAATAAGATAAGTTCTCATGTGAAGGTGTCCTCCTTTCTTAGGGCTGCGCCAATTCCAGCGCCTCGGTCGTAATATAGTCGTTCACTATCATATTCGACACCTGCCGCGGAGGCAAATTCTTCTGCATCCAAAGAGAAGGCGGAGTTTGAAATTGGCTTTGTTTTTTGGTGCTCGAATGGGTGGTTTATTGTCGTAACTACTTGTTATAGCTGAGGTTACAGTCATTATCATCCCTTCGGAAATTGGCTTTGTTTTGCATAAAAGGTATTGTTTTGTGCGCGCATACGCCTGCAACAGAGGAGAAGTAAGTAGAAAGTAGATAGTAGAGCAGGCGAAAACGCCAGGGGGAGATTTTGGTTCCAGGCTTAGCGTGTTTTGAGTTGAGAATGTGAGCATAGTATCGGTACTCCTTTTTGGGCGCGAAAAAGAGGCGCCCTTCATATTTAGGC
>JAUWKC010000131.1 GCA_030607345.1 Planctomycetota bacterium
CGGAGTCTATTTCGTGGTCGTGGATGATATCGGTGAGGGTCTGGACGGCGACGGCCTCAATGGCAATTCCGACAATCTGGTCGATGAGGATGCCCCCGGCTTTTACGTGTTGGCCGAAACGATAACAACTCTTCATATCCTCGAAAGCATCTTCGTAGCTGCCTTGCTCAGCACTGAGGTGGGCACGGCAGCGCAAAGCCATAACCAGGTTCCGAAACGACTTCAGGTGCGGAAGGAGAATCGAGAACATTGTGTCGTCTTCTCCGGGGCTTTGATACTCCGGCCAATAATAGGTTTTTTTACTGCCCTGGTTGACGATATCAAGAGCTTCTTTTTGCTCCTGTATCCATTTTGCGATGAAGTTTTTTTGCTGTGGTTTGAGTTCGTGATATTTTGAAGCAAGAAGGTCGGTCATTCTGTCAACTACTTTTTTACGCAACTCCTGCGGGTCCTGGTTTGGGTCGGGTTGTTTATCGCCGGCAAGCAGGCCCCGGATTCCTTCGGCAAGCCTCTTGTCTCTGAAGACAGAGCCATCGGATATTTGCTGATAGTTTTCGGCAAAGAAGAGCAGGAAGCGGTCGGAGGGCTTTTGGTACAGGTCAACGGCCTTTTTGTACAACGGGGCGGCGTTGAGAGAGTCGTCGACAGCTGGATGCACCAGTTGATTGAGCTGAGCGACAAAATTGGTAGTTATGACGGGCTTGCCGGTTAAGAACCAGGCGACGTAAAGGACAAAGCAGGCAAACAGTATTACAATAGCCTGAGCGGTTCTTGCTGCGACGGTTCTCCAGAGCGGTCGGCAGCGTTTTTTGGCCCTTCGCAGCAGGACAGCCAGGAGTTTCACATCACCAAAGTCGGTTACTAATTGGCGGGCGTTTTGCTGTTTTTCATCGTTGGTTTTGCAGTCTTTGAGTGCATCCTGGAAGTGCGCCGCCAGCTCAGCCATTACGTCATCGCGCACGTTCCTGCGGTATCGCATTTTGCCGATTATGCGCGCTACAAATTCGACAGTATCGGCGGGCAAATCTTTCAAGGCAGGGCAGATGCTCCTGGAAGCGTCGCGACCGACTGCCCAACGGTGTCTTATGAACTCAATAGGTGCGCCGATGATAATTCCGGCGAGCGTCGCACTTATGAGAAATACGCCAAGAGCCTCACCCTCGGAAGCGTACTCGAGGAAAACTCCGACGGCCAGTCCGATGACTGCCCCAAGTACTATTGCCGGTAACGGAATGTTGATTTTCATCAAGTCACCTCTGCAAATGAAGGGCTTTGGCGTTGCTGAAAATTGTTTAAGCCGTTGTCAGGGCGCCGCCGAAGACAAGGTTCAGGCCGGTCGTGAGCTCTTTCAACTGGACCTTTTGGCGGGCCAGCTCGTCTTTGCCCTTGCCGGTGATGGAGTAGTAACGTCTCCTTCGGCCGGATTGCGTCTGCTGCCACTGGGCTTTTACGAGCTTCTTTGCTTCGAGATTGTAAAGCAGCGGGTAGAGTGTGCCCTTGCCGAGGGTGAGGATTTCGCCGCTGCGCTGTTCGAGGGCATGGCTGAGCTCGTAGCCGTACATCTCGCCCCGCGAAAGTATTTCGAGGACCGCCACGGGTGCGATTCCCTTTAATAACTGACTCTCAAATTTCATAAAATGCTCCTTTCCTGGGCTTATTATTGCGTTCTTATCGGCCTTTATGTTTGGATTCGTGTCTCACTGTTCCTGCGAAATTCTATTTTACATTACCTATTATGTTATACATACTATGCGATGTCAACCAAAAAATGAAATTTTTTTCAAATTTTTTGGTGTTTGGGTATGTCCTCTGTTTTTGGTCACACAACCTGGGCCTGGAGGCTGAATAACCGGCAGAATTCCGTGAGCTGTTGCTTGTAATCGCCGTAGAAAAAGACCTGGTGAAAGCCGGGGAAATCGAGGACGCCCTGGTCGCCGTCGAACCTGACCCTGACTGAGACCACGCATCCGCCGGAAGGCGGGACATTGACATTTCCGAGGACGGTGCCGGTCGATATGAGCAGCTTGGTTGTATCGGCGTCCTGGTTGAGGCGATGGCCCGGGGGCAGCACATCGATGGAAGTGATTCGGCGGCCTTTTCGCCAGAGGGTCCGGGGCACAGCGTCTCTGTTACCGTGGTGGTGGACTAAATCGAACGGCTCCGGCGGCTTGTCGAAACCGCTCAGGCGGGTCGGGCAGGTACAGTGAGCGCCGATTATCGCGTTGTTTTTGGTATCGGCGACGGGGTCCTGCTGGAATCCGGGACGGTCAAAAAGACGCTGGACGATTATGTGAGAGGCGACGGCGCCGTAATCGGCCTCGCAGGCGGCGGGGATTGCTTCGTCGTTCATACGCGACCACGCTATGCAGGGCAGACTCACGGGCAGTTGCGGCCTGGCTATGGCACCGAGGCAGTCCATCGTGATGGCGTCGGCCTCTTCTCGCTCAATGATTCGGCGTGCGACGAAGTAGCTCTTGACGCCGTTGATAACGTCCCGGCGAGTGGCGCCTCTTCGCTGACGGGCACGACGCAGGTAATCGTTGGCCATTGCGAGTACTTGGTCTGTGACCGGCATAGCGTCATATTCGTCGAGGAAGACCTGAACGGGGACGTGCCTCAAGGTGATTGACAAATCAGCCATTGTCTTGTCGAATCGCTCTTGGCCTTTTAGCACGACGCAGCGGGCGTGACGTATTCTGGCGCCTTCCGCCAGCATTTTCATACCGTAGGCGGCCTGGCTGAAATCGTCCGTTGAATAGACAACGCAGCCGGGCTTTTTGGCCAGACGCATTGTGTTGGTGGTAAACGAGGTGCCCAGCGGGGAGAAGATTATTGTTGGGATGCCCGTCTCGGCAGCTTTGTAAGCCGTAGGCCAGGCGTGTTTCTGTCTGTCGTGGACCATAACTATCAGGCCGTCGACGTTAGCAGTCTTGGCCTGTGCCAGCCATGCCTGAGCCTCGTCGAGGCTGTGAATAGGTTCCGGCCTGAGGTCCAACTTGGCGCCTAACAAGGCGGCAGTTTGTTTCATCTGTTGGGTGTAGTTCTTCCGAGTGGTCTTGCCGTCGTAGACCGCGCCGGGCCACCACATTCCGTATTCTTCTTTGCGTCTGACAAAGGCCGCCTTCAAGGTGGGGACGTATTTTGAAGCAGGCCCGCGGGAACATATTGGCTCGCCTGCCGGCTTCGGCTGCCATGCAGAGCTGCAGCCGCCAAGCAGCGATGAGCCGGCGAGCAGCGAGGCTGAACCCTTCAAAAATATGCGTCTGGTAATGTGGTTTTGTTCGTGAGACAGTGGAAGTGAGCGGGACGAATTCATGTTCAACTCCGAATAAGGCGACGGTTCAACCGGTTCAGTAAAGCTCAACAACGAGGATGCAGAACTGCTGCGTGGTATAATGTGCTGCACGGCGGCTTCGGTGTCAACCACAAATCTTAACAAGCCGGCTGTTGCGAGAAGGGGTCGCGGTTATGCACGGGCATAGAGGGCGATTTTGTTTGCGCCGTCCACGATGGTGATACGCGTGCCGGGGTCTTGCCGGAGCCAGTTGTCTATCACGGCCTGGGGCTGGTGTGTGGGATAGAGGTGGGCTGCCTCGATGAGCTGGTCGGGAATGTGCGAGTACATCCAGATTCTGTTTAGGCGCTTGATAAGCTGGGCGAATTTGTATGGCTTGTGGGTGTACATTTTATATTCGGACTCGATTGATTTGAGGACCTCGTCGAGCGGGGCGGTGAGGCGATTGTAGAAGTTCTCGATTGTTCTCTGCTCGCCGACGCCGTTTGCACAGGCGGCCAGGAAGAGGACTTCGCCGCCGTCAGTAACGGCATGCCTGGTAAGCTCGAGGGCCCTCTGCGCGATGTAGAGGCTGGTATCGTTTGGAAAGCCGCCTGGTGAGACTATTAACCTTGGCATCGGGCTTACGGTATGCGTGTTTTGCTCGTCTATTCTATCAAAGCCTTCTCTTGTTACCGGCTCAACGAGGCCGAATCGCGCCCATTGTATTGTGCCAGAGGCGCTTATAGTGGCGAGGGTGTAGACGGGCCGGTCCTTTACAATGAGTTTCATTGCTTCAAGCATGTCGTCGGCAACCGGGTTTGCCCTTTTGCTTTCGTCGCTGTGCCAGGGATGAGTTCCAAACGTTGAGCTCGTTTCAAGGGCGAGGCTGTGGTTGTGCTCGGCTGTCTCGAATGCGCAAATACCCGGCACGAAGTTCTTTATGGGGTTTGAGTAGCCGGCAAAATAGTGGGTCTTCATATCGGACAGCACGACAAAGACGTCCGATTCATCGACCGCGGCGGCGTAGAGTACGTCGGTGCCGCGTGAAGTTGTGCCGGCATTTAGAAAAGTGTCCTGCTGACAATCGTGCGTGTGGATTGTGAAGTTTCTTATGCCTGCTTTTTCGGCGGCCTTTGCCATGTGGGTGCTAATCAGGTTGTTTTCCGGCGTTTCAGCATCGTGTGTGCCGGTGCAGATGACAAACAGCACGTGCGAGCTGGGTTTGACGAGTCCGAAGAACTGCTCGAAGAGCAGCTCAAAAGGTCCGTCTCGGGTGCCGTCTTCGGTGAGCACGCAGAGACGTTTGCCGGCGATTTGGCGCTGAAATTGTTCTGCTTCGGAGCATTGCAGCGCGTCAGTTATAAGCGCATTGTCGGCGGTCTGCTCCTGGGACCATGGCCTTATAACCTGCTCTATGTTGTTTTCGGGAACCTGCAAAGACAAGAGGTCTTTGCCATAATGAAGGTCTATTTTCATATTAATAACCAGACAGCCAATTTCATATCAACAACCAGACAATCAACATTTCCTGCCCTCGACAGTATTATACAAACATTGACGCCGTCGCTCAAGCAAAATCGACATAGGGCGCCGGCGTACGAGGATTAATCGTCCGTCCGTATCACTATGCAGGCTTTTTCGACAGGATTTATACGATGCCAAATAAGAAGACAGGCAAATTCTTCTCGGTATCAATCTTTATTCTTGGCGACTAATTTATCCAGGAGTGCAACATAGGTGGTTTGAGATTTCAACCCTACTAAACGGTCTATCTCTTTGCCGTTTTTGATAATGAGAACGGTTGGAATTGACCTGATTCCGTATCGCTGTGCTACCTCGGGCGCGCGGTCAAGATTTACCTTGCATACGGTGACGCGGCCGGCGTACTTTTCAGCGAGTGACGAAATGATCGGAGCCAGAATCCTACAGGGGGGACAGCGATTGGAGAATAAATCCACCAGACAGATGCCAGGTTTGTCAAGGACATGGGTTTTGAAGTCGGGCTCGGCGTCGATGTGTACGATTTGCGAACTTTCCGCTCTCTGCGCCAGTTTTGGCGAAATCACCGACATTACCAAGGCTCCCATTACCGCGCCAAAAATTGCCCCGCGGTAGGGATTCGCCGTCAGTGGACAGGCGCCGGATGAACATTTGCCGAAATAGCCCAAACCGGCGCCGATTGCCGCTCCAATCAACACTCCCAGGAATAGCATCCTGCCGGTCATAACTTAATTTTCTCCTTATCAGGCTTCACA
>JAUWKC010000225.1 GCA_030607345.1 Planctomycetota bacterium
TATCACCCACAATATGGGCAATTGACAGCACCTGTGTCTCTTTGCAATTCATAGGACCAGCCACTCTCCAATCGTTGAAGTCGTCCGCAAGTTAATTGCCCAAAGAAGGCAAAATTCGACATAAAAATTTGCTTGTTTTTCTTCTGATTGCGCAAGTCCAGTTTAGGCAGGAGGTTAAAGGTAACAGGTTTTTGTGTGACTCGGCAGGGAGAATCTATCTGTATTCGATTTGACGTACCTGCCGGAGCTCCCTGAAGGCTTTGACAGCTCTTTCCAGGCGCTTATAAAACGTACTTGTCGAGCATCCGACCAGACTGGCCGCCTCGCCCGTGCTCAGACCTTGAATAAATCGCAGTTTCAAGGCTTCACGGGCCTTGGGAGGCAATTTGCCCAGAGCGTCCTGGATGGATTCGGCAAGTTCTCTGGACGAAACCTGATGTTCCGGGTCTGCGTATCGCTCAATACTCCGGTTACAGCCAAACTCCTCGATAGAATATGGTTCGACCGTCCTGGGCCGGCGGGCTGTCAGTCGCCCGTGGCGGCGAACAGCATTCCTTGCAATCCCGAAGATGTAGCCTTCAACAGCGCCGTGCCCATCGTAGCACCCATTTGCCTTGAAGAGCTCTATAAACACATCCTGGGTAAGGTCCTCGGCATCGGCAGTCAGGCCGACCCGCCTGGCTACATAACGGAATACGGACCGGTAGTACATAGTATGCAGTTGCTCCAGAGCCTTGACGTCCCCTTGACGAAGCACCCGTTTTAGCAGTGTAGTCTCATCAGCATTTGAGCGTTTCACCGTGTGTTTTGCTCCTGTGCTTGCCTGCCATCCGCCGGAGATAAGTCCTGAGCATGACCTGACGCCGGCTTTTTTCAGTTATGAGGCGTGTCGGAGACTAACTGAGTTGATGAAAGCCCACGAATTCAGATGGCCTTTTTCGCTTCCCGCGTGCGCAAAAAGGGGCAAAATAGCCCTCAGCAAGCGAGGCTCAATTGCCGATGCGGACAATAGTACGGGGCCCGGCGTTCGGGTTTTCGGGCTTTGGGCTGAAACCGGCCGGCCTCAGCAAGGTCTGCGGCTATATTTTTTGGGCAATACGCCCGGCAGGACTCGAACCTGCGACCTTCGGTTTAGGAAACCGACGCTCTATCCTGCTGAGCTACGGGCGCATAAAGTGGCCGAAAAGCACGTTTAGGGCCAACCAGGACAATTTACACTGTAGGCTTTCGTATTGCAAGACAATCAGGTATAAAATGCGTTACTGTTGAGGCTGTAAAAGGGCTAAGATCGTGACAGAAAAGTCAAAAAACATGGAACAGCAGGCCGACTTTGCGCATCATCAAGGTAGATGGCAAGAAATCGGCAGAAAGAGCAAGGAATTGACCAAGAGTCGAATTTTACTTGTTACACGGCTTAAGGCCGGGAATCGAGAAACGGCTGCCGAACTGGTTGATTTGTACTACGAGCAGATTTATTTGTATATGAGGCGGCTCGGGCACAGCAGCCAGGTTAGTGAGGACCTGACGCAGGAAAGCTTTTTGCAGGCCTGGCAGCATATAGGTCAGTTGAGAAAGGATAAAGCGTTAAACAGTTGGCTGTATCGTATTGCCAACAATGTTTCCAGGCTCTACTGGCGTCGGCATAAAGGCAAAGAACAGGGCAGTATTGAAGGTTTTGAAGTATCCGACGGCGGTCAGGGCCGGGAAAGAATCGCCGATTTTGAGGAGCTTGAGCAACTCAATAGAGCGGTCGGCACGCTGCCGGCGAAGTTTCGAGAAGTGATTGTTTTGCACTATATGCAGCATTTGAGCATCAACGAGGCGGCTGAAGCGGCCGACCTGAGAAAAGGAACTTTCAAGAGCAGGCTAAACAGAGCCCTCAAGGCCCTGAGAAAGCAGATGAGCTAAAGCAGCACCTGGAGCAAGGCGATGGACGAAAACAGAATTAGCAAATTGTTGGATGAGCTGGCAAAACAAACGCCAGGGCCGGTTCGCCCCGGTCTTGCCCACGAAATAAAGCGGCATATCCCTGCCGGACTTACCACACATCACAGAGGAATGCATACTATCAGCATTATGATTGATTTGCGCGTGAGTAGATTAGCGGCGGCGGGGATAGTGATTATATCGATGATTTTGCTGGCGGCGGTGTTTGGGCGTGTCAATTCCACCGGCGGCGGCTTGTATCAGGAAAGCAAGCTCCTCGCCGAATATTTAGTGAAAGGCGATGAAACCGGGAGCCTGTCGACTGGCAACTCGCTGCGCCGGTATTTGCTCGAAAAGGGCAGGGAGGTTGTCTATTACGGTAATAATATTGACCCGGAGGACAGTAATTCGATTCTGTTGCACTGGAAGGTCTCGAAGGACACGTACAAAGTAGTCTTCAGCAACCTTCAGGAAAGACAAGTCAGCGCAGCCGAGCTAATAGAACTGCAGGCCAAAATGCTCCAGAAACAGACCAAATGAGGCGCTGGCGGGCTTGAGGCATTGTCTCTTGCACTCCGGACGTCGCTATGGTAAAATATATAAGGTAGGCAAACTGAGCAGTAGAATGTGGTTTTACAGGTTTAAGAAGGAGTGATTTGGATGACAAGAAAAGGTTTTACATTAATTGAACTGTTGGTTGTCATTGCCATCATTGCGGTCTTGATGTCGATATTGATGCCGGCACTCAATAAGGCCAAGGGCCAGGCAAAGGAGGTTGTGTGCAAGAACAATCTCCACCAGTGGGGGTTGTTGTGGAAGATGCTAACCGACGACTGGGACGGTTTGTTCCCGCCTCGCGACGGCAGCGGCGGCGGCCACAGCCCGGACTGTATGAACAACTGGATAGGAGTGGTGGTGAATCACTACATGGATGCCCTTAGCCCGAAGGTGTGGCTGTGCCCTATGGCTACCAAGACTTCTCGGGAAGGCGGGCGAAATCCGTATATGGCCTGGGATGTGCCCGGTGTCGCTATGGGGGGCGGTAGAACCGCCGACATTCGCTGCAGTTATGTGATAAACCTGTGGGCTGGGAATCGAGATGACAGCCGAAACTGGAAAACCCCCAACACGGCTGGGGCGCTGCTCGCGCCGATTATGGCCGACGGGCAGTGGAAAGATATGGAGCCGTTTCCGGCGGACACCCCCCCGCCATTTGCGACCTCCCATTGGACGCCCAACGCAGTGGAGATGCAGCGGGCGTGCATAAAACGACACGCTCCATACTACGTGAACCTGCTTTATATGGACTACTCTCTCGGCAGAGTGAATCTCAAAGAATTATGGATGACTCACTGGTACAACGGCTGGATGGACGACCTGCGCACAACTATCCCGCCAGCCTGGCCGCCCTGGATGCAGGACATACCGGAGCCAACCTGGCCGTAACAGCAGCATCGGACACAACGCAAACGAGGCCGGCTTTAAGCCGGCCTTTTTACCAAGCGTGGGAAGCAATCTACTTTTTGGTGACCACCTGATGATGCATGGTTGATGCTGTTTCTCAGCCTCGCATGGGGGAAAAAGGTACAACTTGAGCCCAAGGGCTTTATTCTGACGGGCCGCCGGCACTATACCTTCTGGAACAAATGCTGTGCCACACTTCATTTTGAGAACCGAACGTGCAAAGACGCCAGGCGTTAATACACTTTGTGTGCCGGAATAGTTCCGGCTGATTTTCATTTTGTTGCTGCCGAAAGACTTGACAGGTGTGGCAGTAGCTTGTTATTCTTCACAAGTAGA
>JAUWKC010000192.1 GCA_030607345.1 Planctomycetota bacterium
ACCTTGGGGCGGATTTACCTACTCCCCTGCTGCCTCCGCTTGGGCCTGACGGCAAACCAATCGGCCCGGAGATGCTGGCTCCTGTGTTTCCGATGAACCTTATCGAGCAGGAGGTGAGCACGGAGCGTTGGATTGACATCCCTGAGGAGATTCTTGACATTTTGTACCGCTGGCGTCCGACGCCGCTGAAACGGGCTGTCTACCTTGAGCGGCATCTGAAAACACCGGCACACATTTATTACAAGGACGAAAGTTACAGTCCACCTGGCAGCCATAAGCCGAATACGGCTGTTGCGCAGGCGTGGTACAACAAACAGTTCGGTATTAAGAAACTGACAACGGAGACGGGCGCCGGTCAGTGGGGAAGTGCCCTGGCTTTTGCGTGCAAGCTGCTTGGTCTGGAATGCAAGGTGTTTATGGTGAGGATAAGTTTCGACCAGAAGCCTTTCCGCAAGATTATGATGCAGGTCTGGGGCGCCAACTGCGTCGCCAGCCCGAGCAGCGAAACCAACGCCGGTCGCAAGGTCCTGGCAGAGATACCCGACACGCCCGGCAGTCTCGGTATCGCCATTAGTGAGGCCATTGAAGAAGCAGTAACCGACAAGTCCGGCAAGACGCGTTATTCTCTGGGCAGCGTGCTGAATCACGTGCTGCTTCACCAGACAATCGTAGGCCTGGAGGCGAAGAAGCAGTTAGCGAGTGTCGGCGAGAAACTGCCGGATATTGTGATTGGATGCGCAGGCGGAGGCAGCAACTTCGCGGGACTTTCGTTTCCTTTCGTGGCTGAAAAGATAGACGGTGCGGAGATAACAATCATACCGGTTGAACCGGAGGCCTGTCCGACAATGACGCGAGGCCCATTTGCGTACGATTTTGGCGACATTGCGTGCACGACCCCGCTGCTGGCAATGTTTAGCCTGGGACACGCCTTTATTCCTCCGCCAATCCACGCCGGTGGTCTTCGCTATCACGGGATGGCGCCGCTGATTTGTCAGGCCATCGTAGAGGGTTTGATGGAACCAAGGGCGTATCACCAGATAAAATGCTACAAGGCTGCTTTGACCTGGGCGGAGACGGAGGGAGGCATAACGGCGCCTGAGACCAGTCATGCGATTGCCGCGGTTATTGATGAAGCTGTAAAGGCCAAGGAAGAAGGCAAAGAAAAGGTGATTCTATTCAATTACAGCGGCCATGGTCTTATGGACCTGACGGGATACGATGCGTATCTTTCGGGCAAGCTTACTGATTACGAGATGCCGACGGAGGACCTGGAGAAATACACTGCCGTGCTGAAAGAGTTACCCGCCGCGGAGATGAGAAAAACCGGCAAGTGGTAGTTTATTAAGAGAAGACCGATAAAAAAACAGGTTATTCGGGTGGTTTGGAGATAATGAGAGTTCGAGGGTTTTTTTCACGAACGGCTCAGAAAAAACTTTTTTTGCTTGATTATTGTAGTTTTGCCGATAAAGTGCCTAAGTATCCGGCCAGTGAGTGCTGGTTTGTTCGATGATAATGGCGTCGATAAACATGGAAACAGATGAGGCACGGTTTTTTAAGGAGATGAGTATGAAGAAGGGAACAATTTTGGTGGGTTTGGTGGTTGTGTTAGGCATTGTGGCCTACGCTCAGGCCCAGGAAGGTGAGCTGCATGGTTCCATCGGCGTAACGTACCAGAGTAAGTATATCTGGCGCGGCTTCGATATCTTCGAGGACAAGAGCGCGATTGAGGCCGTTGTCGATTTAGACTTGTACGGCACCGGTTTTGGAATCAGCGCCACCGGACACAGAGCCAATGCAAGTGGGCACGAGAACGGCGAACGATGGGACTACAGCTTATACTACGGCGGGACTTGCCTGGAAGGAGAACTCTGGCAGACGAACTACCGGGCTGCTTACGTGTACTATAATTTTCCACAGGAGTCAAGCCACACCTCCTCCAGCTCTGACCTCCAGGAATTCAATGTAGCCCTTTCCTGGCCGAATGTCTTACAGGTCGAGGGCCTGGTTCCAAGCTACGTGTTGGTAAAGCTGTGGCCCTCTAACAGCGGCTCGCTTGGTGGAAATGCTTCGGGTTTTGCGCACATTTTTATGCTCGACTATCCCTGGACCGTATCCGGTTTGCTGCCCGAAGTTGCCGAGCAGGTCCTGAATCTGCACGCGGAACTGGTGTACAACGATGGCGTTCATCCGGGCGGTGGAAACGCCGACCATGACTGGTCAAACGCCGTTTTTGGCGTATCAACCAACTTTGAAGTGGCCGATAACCTCACCTTTACCCCGGGCCTTTACTACCAGATAGCAATGGATGAGTCGGTCAACCCCGACCATGATGAAGTCTGGACCACTCTTGGCTTGAAGTACGCATTTTAGGAAAGTTTTATAGTTGTTGCCCTACCAAAAAGAGCCGGTATAAATGCCGGCTCTTTTTTAATAAATCCCGGCGTCGCTTATCTGTAGGTTTGACTTGCCGATTTCGCCACAAATTCAGCGGTTTTAATCAGGGCCTGGGTGGCTTTACTGTCACTTACCTCGGCCAGCTCCGCCATCGCTTTGTCGACGAACTCGCGGCAGCGGCTGCGGGTATATTCCAGGCTGCCATAGCATCGCAGCATCTTGATAAGGGTCTCTTTAGAGCGAGAGGCGGGGCGCAGGGCATTTAGCACCGCGGTCTTATCCTTTTCGCTGACCACCCTTAGCAAATGGGTCACGGCAAGCGTCGGCTTGTCGGTGTCAACGTCACTGCCGACGGTTTTGCCCGTTTGGCTTTCGGTTCCGATGATATCGAGCAAATCGTCGGCGACCTGGAACGCGATGCCAAAATTAAGGCCAAACTGAGCCAGGCGGCGCACCAGTTGTTCACCGGCGCCGGACAAGACTGCACCAAGACGACAGCAGCAGGCAAAAAGAGATGCGCTTTTGTCGGTGATTATCTCGATATACTCCGATTCGCCCAACTGCCAGTTTTGTCTGTGATGTACCTGTATCAATTCGCCCCGGCAAATTCGAGCGGTATTTGCAGCAATAATTCTTACAACTTCCGGCTTCAGGCGGGCGCACATTTCGAATACTCTGCTCAATAAGAAATCTCCGAGCAGGACAGCAGATTCGTTGCCCCACAATTTGTTGACCGTCGGTTTGCCCCGGCGACTTTGTCCCTGGTCTATAACGTCGTCGTGCAACAGGGTAGCGTTGTGAATCAGCTCCATCACGGCTGCCACGCGGACGTGGGTGTTCGTTATCCTGCCGGAACATTTACCCGCCAGCAGAAGTAGTCCCGGCCGGAGCATCTTGCCCTTTGCACTGATGAAGCTTTTGACTAATCGGGCGACCTCGGGCTTATCCGGACGGAAGGTTACCTGCTCATCTATGAGCTTGCTTACCCGGTCCAATTCATTTTCGATAAGCTCGAAGGCGGGGACCCGGCCCAGCGAAAAAACAGAGGCGGTGTCAGTATCTGCCGGTAATTGCATAATGTATTATTTTGCTGCCTGCTCCTTAACCCGGATGCGGCCCTGAGGACACGAGGCTTGATTGTAACGCAAGCTCGGCGAGCCGACGGTCACTCTTTTCTGCCGTGTGCGTAATTGAAGAATTTATTCCGCAGCAGGCGTGTAACAGGCCCCGGTTTGCCGTCGCCGATAATCCTGCCGTCGATTTGGACGATGCCTATAACTTCAGCGGCCGTGCCGGTCAGGAAGAACTCGTCACAAACGTATAGGTCAAACCTGGTCAGGTTGCGCTCAACAACTTCGATATTCTCCTGTTTTGCCAGCCTGATAACGACGGCGCGTGTTATTCCTTCCAGCGCGCCGGCCTCAGCCGTCGGCGTAAAGATAATCCCTTTCCTTACAATAAAGACATTGTCGCCCGTGGCTTCGGCGACATAGCCTTCGTGGTTATACATAATCGCTTCCGGCACATCATTGTCGAGGGCTTCGATTTTGGCTAAGATGTTATTAAGGTAATTGAGGCTTTTGGCCTGTGGCGGCACGGCCAGCGGATGATTTCGAATCGTGGCGGCGCTGATAACCTTCATGCCTGTTTCGTAAAGCTCTTCAGTATAAAGCTGAATGCGGTCAGCGATTATAAACAATCGAGCCGGCCCGCAGACAAAGGGATTCAGGCCCAGGTTGCCTATCCCACGGGTAACAACTAATCGGATGTAACCGTCCGTCACATCGTTGGCTTCGACGGTCTCTTGCATCGCATTGATAAGCCTGGCTTTGCTCATCGGAATTTCGAGTCGAATACCTTTGGC
>JAUWKC010000077.1 GCA_030607345.1 Planctomycetota bacterium
AAGCGATTATCCGGCCCGGACGAAACAGGGACAAATGGCATAATCGAAGCAATTATATATGGCTGGGGATGGTGGAAACCGAATCCAGCTTGCCCGGAGCTGGCAAGGAGTTGTCAATCTACAGTAACGAAAGTTACTACGATGGTCCCGGTGTGAAGACGCGACGCTAC
The DNA here is from genome assembly GCA_030607345.1 of Planctomycetota bacterium. The sequence continues at coordinate 171 of JAUWKC010000077.1, forward strand.
ACTTATCGAATCGATGGATTTGTATCGGTTCGTGCCCCACTAAGTGGCGGCGAGTTTGTTACCAGGCCACTTGTCTTTGCGGGCGGTGAATTGGTGATCAATTTCTCTACCTCGGCAGCAGGAAGTATCCGCGTGGAAATTCAGGATGCGCAAGGTCACCCACTCAAAGGTTTTAGTATAACCGACTCTGCTGAGATATACGGAGACGAAATCGAACACCTCGTCACATGGAAAGACAAGAGCGACCTGAGCAAGCTTACCGGCAAAGCTGTTCGTCTTCGATTTGTGTTGCGGGATGCCGACCTTTACTCACTCCAATTCAAATAAGTGCCATCACAGTGGTCACGGCGTCGTAGAAACTTATCAGAGTCGTTGTCGCTAACCTCTTCAGACCTCCTTCGTGATCCCCGGCTGCGGGGCTGCATAGATGCCGTTAGGACCGGCTTTGATTGGAGCGTGCGTTTCAAAGGTAATGTTGTCAATGTCTTTGACAAATTGGAAGTTGGAATTCAACGCCTGGTCCCAGGTGATATACTGGCCCGTGTGTGTCGCCATGCGTCCCATCAACGCGGCTACTTCCGCCTCGCCGGCCCGCCGGGCCTCGTTGTGCGGCTTGTTCTGTCGGATAGCATCCACAAGCACCTGCCATTCGGCGTGGTAGGGATTAGGATCGGGCTGACCAAACTCCCAAATCAGCTCTTTCTTAACCATATTATGACTCTTGTATATCTTTGGCCTTGGATCTCCAAGGCTGGTCATAATTACGGCCGAGCCTTTTGAGCCGTGGGCGTAGTCGGTGTAGGTATTCCAGCAGCCGTTCATGTGCCGCGAGAAGGCCAACAGCTTCGTGCCATCGGCAAAGGTGTATTCCACCGTATAGTGGTCGAACTGGCTGCCCGCCTGCTCGTAGCAGCGGCCGCCCATACCCTGGGCTGAGACCGGCCAGGCACCCTTGGCCCAGCAGGCCACATCGATATTATGGCAGTGCCAGTCGATAAAGAATCCCGACGACACCCAGGTGAAACTGTTTGGATGCCGGAGTTGGAATACCAATTCGTTGGCGTTCTTCGGCAGGGGCGGGCAGTGGACCGGGCCGTGCACGCGGTAGATTCGCATAGTGTGCACATCCCCGATGGCTCCATCGTGAATCCGGCGAATTACTTCCTGTCTTGCTTTGGAATGTCGCCACATGAAGCCGACACCGACCTTTAGATTCTTCTTCTCGGAAAGCTCCGCGGCTTTCAGCCAGCGGCGCACTTGGGGCGCATCCGTCGCGAACGACTTCTCAGCAAAGACGTTCACGCCTTTCTTGACAGCATATTCGAACTGGAGAGGACGAAACGCCGCGTGAGTAGTCAACAGCACAACGTCACCCGGTCCCAGGCAATCAATCGCCTTTTTATAACCGTCGAAGCCGATGTATTGGCGTTCCTGGGGGACATCAACCTTGTCCTTGTAACTATTTGTCAGGTTACTCAGGCTGCCTTTGAGACGATTCTCGAATAAGTCGGCCATAGCGTAGAGTTTTACCGGGCCACCTTTGGTCGAGAAGGCATCGGCGACCGCCCCGGTGCCGCGGCCTCCGCAGCCTACCAGGGCCAGCTTTATTGTCGAGTTTTCCGCTGCATGGCATCGGTTTACAGCCACTCCCGCCAAGGCCGAAGCAGCAGCCAGATGTCCTGAGAATTTTAAGAAATCCCGGCGCGATTTCGAGCCCGTGGATGCGTTTGGATTTGATGTGTTCATTGCAGACTCCTGTCTAATATAATATTTGGGGAACGCCTCAAGTAAAGGTAACTAATTATACATTGTAGTAAGAAACGGACAGCGTATCAATGCAAAAGGCCGTTTTTTTTGTAAAAACCGGTTATTAAACTGTGCCTTGAGAGTCGCTAAAGGGATTTTTGTTAAGTAGTTGCGCTAAATGGCTACTTCCATTTTTCCCCAATTGTAGCCAAAGTACGGCTGTCAGGTCAACATTCACAGGCCTTTTTCCATAGTATTTCGGTTTTCCAGCGGTTATAATTGCGAATATCTCAGACGGCCATTTGTAGGATAATCGAATGCCGGAATTTGAGATAGATTCGATAAACCCCTCGGGAGGTATGAAAGATGACAGAAAGAAAAGAAAAACGTGTTTTTAACACCATTACACGCAAACTATACCCGCCTATGTCACGATTAGGTTTAGCAGGCGTCGTAGTTTGCCTCATGATAGGGCAGATGGCAGCGGCAGCGCCGACGTACCGCATATATCCATTGCGAAATGGAATATGCAAGATTGCGGGTAATCACGCCTACTATGAAGGTGACAATGCTGAAACATACGGTTTTGCTCTTTACATCTGGCTTATTTTAGGTGGCGACAAACCTATACTGATTGACGCCGGGCTCAGTGACGTCGAGGAAATGAACCGCGGGGCGGCCCACGTATTGCGCGAGCCAATCACCCAGAATAAGAACGAGAGCGGCACGGCACAACTCCGCAAGTTCGGCCTGACACCGGACGACATCGGGCACGTACTCATCACGCACCTGCACTTCGACCATGTGGATGACCTGCTCATCTATAGAAACGCCAAGGTGTACATCGGAAAAAAGGAGTGGGAGATGGCGACGACAGCGGCGCCTACCTGGGGTCATGGAAAGATCATGCATGAGTTCAGTAATACCCCTTCCTGCCGAAAGCGTCTCGTGTTAGTCGAGGACCAGGAAGTTCTGCCGGGCATTGAATCGTTCTGGGTGGGTGGTCACACGCCGGGGTCGATGGCCTATCGGGTCAACACGGCGCATGGCAAAGCTGTCCTGACAGGTGACACGATATCGATGTTAGGCAACTTCGAGCGGAATATCCCGTTAGGTATATTCAGCAACCTGGAAGAGTGCATAGCGGCGATAAAAGAAATCCGCAAGAAAGCTGACATCGTTCTGCCCAGCCACGATCCCGGCACGCTGGACCGTTGGCCTCCCGCTCCGAAGAACGCTGTCAAATACACGATCCGTGCGATCAAAGTCGGCCAATGCGAAGTCCGCGACTACATAACTTTCCAGGATACCGACAGTGAGCAGACCAGCACGTATTTTCTGTACGTCTGGCTCATCGAGGGTGGGCCTAAGCCCATAGTAGTTGACACCGGTCCCAAATATCCCGAGGAGTTCAGTAAGTCAACTGCAAAGTATATCCCCGGCGGAGTCAGGCAATTGCCCGAGGAACGCACGGTCAAGGCGTTGAAGCGGCATGGCATCGACCCCGCCGATGTAAGCCACGTGATAGTAACACACCTCCACCCGGACCATTACGATTATTTCGATGCCTTCCCCAATGCTCGCTTTGTCGTCAATCGGCGTGAATATGAAGAGACTACAGGGCAGCCCGGCGGTGGAAGGAACCGCTTAGCTGCTGATGTGCGGAAAGCACTGGAAAACAGGCCTGATGCTCTACAGCTCGTGGATGATAATGAGATAGTGCCCGGTGTGCGGGTTTTCCCGCTTTGTTGCCACACGCCGGGAAGCCAGGGGGTGCTTGTTCGCACTCAAATGGGGCCGGTAGTCATCGCCGGCGATGTTGTGTACAAATACGAGAATATAGAAAAAGATCGGCCGGGCCGCAGTCCGGACGAACGCGCCTGTCGAAAGGCAATGGCCCGTATCCGTTTGTTGGCAGACATTGTGTTGCCGGCTCACGACCCGTTGACACTCGAACGCTGGCCGGACGGTATCATTGGTGCTTACATAACTCCCTGACATTGATTACTGAAAGCAATTTTTACGTTGGGTATGTCGTGGAAGGAGTAGACTAATGAAATTAACTACAAAATTTGCACTGTCATTATCAGTAGTTGCCTTGATGACTGCCGGTCGTGTAGAGGCCAAGTCCGTACGAATTGTCGTCTGGGATGAACGGCAGCCCAAACAGCAGACCATGTACAAAAACTTTCTTGGAAATCACATTGCCAACTATCTGAAAAAGCAAAAGGGGTTTTCCGTCCGTTCGGTTGGCATGAACGACCCTCAGCAGGGTTTGCCTGATGTGCTGCTCGATGATTGTGATGTTCTGATTTGGTGGGGGCATGTCCGGCAGGGTGAGATTTCCGTAGAGACGGCTCGGCGCATCGTCGAGAGGATCAAAGCCGGGAAACTCAGTTTCATCGTGCTGCATTCGGCGCATTGGGCGACGCCGTTTATGGTGGCTATGGAAGAACGTACGAAGCAGGACGCATTATCCAAACTCTCCGCGGCCGAACGCGACAAAGCGAAGATTGAATTGGTCGGTAAATTTCAGCGCAAGGCGCCTAAGCGTGATGCCGAGTTGACACCCTCGATATCCTATGAAAAAAGAGCAGAAGGCAGCACGCTGGTACGGATTGTCCGGCCGAACTGCTGCTTTCCGGAATACGCGGCCCATGGCAAGCCAAGCAAGATGAAGACACTCCTTCCCGGTCACCCCATCGCCGCCGGCATTCCTAAAGAGTTTACCTTTCCCCAAACGGAGATGTATGGCGAGCCGTTCCATGTGCCGGCCCCCGATGCCGTGGTCTTTGAGGAGACCTGGGAGGCGGGACAGCGATTTCGCAGCGGGGCAGTCTGGAACCTGGGTAAAGGCAAGGTGTTTTACTTTCGACCCGGCCACGAGAACTTTAATGTTTTCCATCAGCCGGAGCCGTTGAAAATCGTCGCCAACGCCGCCCGGTGGTTGGAACGTGAGACAAAAAAGCAGAAGAAACAGCCATAAGACAGAGAAAGTATCTTTAGGCTAAATACGTTTAGGATCCGGATGGATCCACGGCCGACGGTACGGCCGGCGCAGCAGCCGGTTGGCCTCCTTATCACCTACAACCTGTCCCTTGTCTGCATCCCAGGTAAGCGTTCGGCCAAGCTTCATAGCGATGTTGGCCAGAATGCACGAAGTCGCTGTGATGTAGCCCTCTTCGATGTCGGAGACGGGACGTCCCCGTGTTTCCACCATCTTCAGGAAGTTCTTCCAGTGTACCCGCACGGCGGATGCCACGTGGCGTTCCAGGTCCTTCTCGGTTTCGTCTTCCGGGTACTTGTCATATTCATAAAGGGCCTTGCCCTTGGCCGGTTTGCCCTTGCCTCGGGGAATGAAATCGTACTTATGGACGTCGGCCTTGAGTGTTCCCTTGTCGCCGTAGATAAAGGCCGCCCATGGATATTCGGGGTCCGGTGCATTGCCCCATGTGCGATGTGTCCACACCACAGGCAGTTCACCGAAGTCGAACACAGCCGTTTGGGTGTCTGAGATATTGGCCTTGCTGTTTTTATCCACGAGAATACCGCCTGACGAACTGACGCGATTAGGCCAGCCCAAATCGAGCATCCAGCGGACCATATCGAGCATATGCACACACATGTCACCGACTATCCCATTGCTATACTCCATGAACGCCCGCCATCCACGGGGATGGGCGATTTTGTTATATGGGCGCATAGGGGCCGGGCCCGTCCACATATCCCAGTCAAGATGCTCGGGCGGGGCCGTATCGGGCGGATTGCCGCGTGCGCGCATGTGATAGTAACAGCATATCTCGACATGCCCGATTTTACCGAGCCTGCCCTCTTTGATAATTCTGTCGCGGGCTTCGATCAGGTGAGGCGTGCTGCGTCGCTGCATGTCGACCTGCACAACCCTTTTATACTTTCGCGCCGCCGCCAGCATGGCCTGACCCTCCACGACGTCCGTGCTGATGGGTTTCTCAACATATACATCGGCCCCCGCCTTGACGGCCGCTATCATCGCCAAGGCGTGCCAGTGGTCGGGCGTGGCAACGTGCACGATATCGAGTTCTTCTCGTTTAAGCATCTCACGGTAGTCACCGTAGGTGCGGGGCTTTTTTCCGGACGCTTGCCGAGCGGCCACCATCTCAGCGGCCTCGGCCAGCATCTTGCTGTCCACATCACATAAGGCCACGACCTCGACCGGCGCAACCTGAAGCAGGCGAAAGTGTGCGCTCTTGCCATACCACCCGCAGCCAATCAGGGCAACACGTTTTGGCTTCTGGCCGGCAAACATCGGGGCATAGCCGCCTATGGCCGACAAGGCCAGACCAGTTGCACCGGCTTGAAGGAACTCTCTGCGATTCATGATAGGTCTCCTAAAGTTGAACATAAATTGCCCATAGATTATACATAATCTAAGTGTCCTTTGCGAGTGCCTGCTTTGGGAGTGAGGCTGTCGTCAGCAAAATACTACCTGTAAGGTTGGAAAACGATATCCGCGATTTTTGTACGAATCTGTTTCGATGTTCCTTTATCGTGGGGGTGAGCTCTGTTTGTAAGGATGATTACATAAACCTCGCTCGCCGGGTCGCATACTATGGATGTTCCAGTGTAGCCGGTATGGCAAAATGCGTTTTCAGAAGCATACGAGCCCTTCACCCACGAATAACCGGAGTTAACATCGAAGCCATAGGCCCGGCCGTGTGATTGGGTCGTGGTCAACCTGTTGACGGCTTCGGGGCTGAGGACCTTCACTCCTTTCCACGTGCCGGAATTTAATAACATTTGGCAGTATATCGATAAATCGGAGGCCGTAGAGAAAAGCCCGGCGTTACCGGATATTCCCCCCATCAATTGCGCCAGAGGGTCGTGGACCGTGCCTCGAAGCGGTTGTCCCTCTACAATCTGCGTGGCCGCAATGTCTTTCTCCCGGGATGCCGGGGGATTATAGGTGGTGCGCTCCATTCCCAGTGGCGCAAAGATATTTTCCATGGAGAAGTCATCAATGTTATCCCCGCTGACTACTTCTACAATCTTAGCCAGTGTAATATATCCAAGACAGCTATAACGAAACGTTTCTCCGGGCTTACTCACAGCTTTCATGCTGCAAATTTTGTCTATCACTTTATCGGGGCAGGGAGTCCCAAAAGCATTCTTTAATGAATCTGCATTTGTATAAGCCGGCAAACCGGAAGTATGAGTTAATAGATGCCTAATCCGGACTTCTTCTTTGCCGTGGCGGGCAAAAGCAGGAAGATATTTACCTGCATAGTCACCCAATTCTATCTTTCCCTGGTCCGCCAGAATCATGATGGACGTAGCCGTGGTAACCGGTTTGGTCAGTGAAGCCAGGTCAAAGATGGTGTTTTTGGTCATTACTTCTTCGAATGGTTCTTTTACTTCGTGGCCGAAGGCCTTGAAGTAAAGAACTTTATCTCCTTGTCCTACGAGAACTACTGCGCCGGGGATATTGCCTTTCTCGATTTCTTCTTCGACCACGCAATCAATCCCGCTCAGGTCTGGTTTGTAGACTTTTTTCTCAACAGACTGACAGCCTGTTATCACCGAGAGCAGTAATGCGAGATATATCG
>JAUWKC010000065.1 GCA_030607345.1 Planctomycetota bacterium
AACATCGGGCCAGGACCTCATATTCTCGTTTGCAGCAGACGGCGCTGACGCTGCCGAGTCTCTATTGAAAAACGTTTCCGGCAAAGTTATAATTGCCGACCGCAAAACCGTATACCTGCGTCTGGGCAGGAATTATTTCGAGCCGCCAACGCTTCTGAGCACGCTGCGGAAAGTCTTGTGCGAGAAGCAATAATGCCGGAGCATCGTGCGATTTGTCGGTCGAATTTGTATTTACGCGGTCCGGCTGCAACGTACTATTCAACGACGGCAGCGTCAGATTTGTGACAACCGAAAAACTCGACAGGCTAAAATGAGAAATTGAGGAACCACATAGCCAAAATGAAAAGGAGATGAATGATGGGATGCAGAACACGCAAATTATTGTTGCTGGTTCTTACCGGCTTGTTGCTTCAGAACTGTGTGGCCAAGGCCGAGAGTAAACGAGCCAAATCGCCGCCGGACGAACTGCCGCCGATTCGGCCGGAATGTTTTGGTGGATTTTTGAAAGTATTCCGCTTAAAATCTTCCTTCTGCCGAGGCTCGATTATGAAAGGTAGTACAAGGCTATGGCAAAATATGCTCTTCCGTTGCTTTTAACAGGGCTGCTTGCGGCAGGTTGCAGCCAGGAAAATGTCCGCACTGCCGCCGACCTTGATGCGCTGCAAATCGGACCGGGCCGGCTTGCTGTGTCAGTCGGAGGTGAGATACTGACAAGCAAGCAGGTCCTGGAAGCTATAGTAGAAAACAACGGCAGGTTTGTTCCGGTAGTGCAGCGATTCCGGCCAATTGCACAAACCGCCGACCTTGAGAACTTCAAACTACAGGCCCGCGCCCAGTTCGAGCAAATTCTTACAACCAAAATATCTAATATGCTGCTCTATCAACAGGCAAAAAGGCAGCTAAAGGGAAAGCAAGTCGATGAGCATCTTGACCATCTGGTGGACGACAAGGTCAGGGACCTTATCATCGGCCAGTTCAATGGCGACAGGAACGCGGCTGAGCAGTATCTAAAACAGAACGAAATGGACTGGAAGAGTTTCAGGCAAAACCAAAAGAAGTTTATGCTCAACCAGTGGTACCTGAGTTCCAGGCTGCCGAAGCCTGCACCGGTCACCTCCGGCGAATTGCGCCGACGCTATGAGCAGCTCAAAGATGAATCATTTGCCGTAGCGCCGGAAATAAAATTTGAACTGCTTGACATCGAAGTAGCCCGGGTGAATCCGCCGGACCCAAATAAGACGCCACTGCAGAACGCAAGGGATCTGGCCCAGGCATTACTCAACCGGGCAAGAGCTGGCGAGCTGCTAAGCGAACTGGCAGAACAGTACCTCGGCGTATCTTTTGTCAAATTCAGCGAGCCGCTTAATCCCGAATCACTGCTCGAACCCTATGACATATTGGCAGCCAAGGCCCGGGATATCAACCCCGGAGACATCACGGGACCCATAGAGACCAATAGCGCCGGCCATATCTTCCTGGTCAAGCTGGAATACTATCGTCCCAAAGGCTGCCGGCCGCTGCCCGATGTACAAAGACAGCTTCGCCGGCAGATTATCCAGGAAAGGCAGGTAGAAGCCACCAACAAAGTAGAAGCTGAATTTGCCGACCAGGCGGCTTTGGTGCTCGACAACCGATTCACAGACTTCTGTCTGGAGAAAATCTACCGGTTGAGCAAAGAATAACGCCGGCCTGTCGGAAAAAACTCGAACAGTTGCTTTTGCTCGAAAAGAAATGAGAATCATTGCTCACGGAATAGACCTTGTTGACCGCTTGCGAATCGAACAAATGCTCGACCGTCACGGCAGCCGGTTTATGGACAGAGTCTTTACCGCAACTGAACAGGCTTACGCCCGAGCCAACAGGGACAAGATAGAAAAGCTTGCCGGCCGCTTCGCAGCAAAGGAGGCAATTCTCAAGCTGATGGGAACCGGCTGGCGAGGCAAAATAGCCTGGACCGATATCGAGGTGGTCAACAACCCGGCAGGTCAGCCGGAGGTAACTCTCACCGGAGAGGTCCAAAAAGTCGCACGGAAACTCGGCGTCGAGCACATCAGTGTCAGCATTACGCACACCGCGAACTTTGCGATTGCCTCGGCGGTCGCACTCACAGAATCCGATGAAAGCAAATAACTTCGACTGCATCGTTATAGGCGCCGGTCACGCAGGGGTCGAGGCCGCTCATGCCGCCGCCGGAATCGGCGCCAGGACGGCCCTTATCACAATAAGCAAAAACACCATCGCCCAGATGAGTTGTAATCCGGCTGTCGGCGGGCTGGCAAAAGGCCAGATTGTCCGTGAAGTCGACGCACTCGGAGGACTGATGGGCCTGGCGACAGATGCCGCCGGAATACAGTTCCGACTGCTGAACCGCTCGAAGGGACCCGCCGTGCAATCTCCCCGTGCCCAGGCCGACCGGCATAAGTATCACCAATTTATGCGTTCGGCCCTTGAGCACACCGACAATCTTACGATAGTTGAGGCCCTGGCGACGAGCATATTAACGGAAAACAACAAGGTCCGTGGCGTCCTCTGCAAAAATGGCTCAGAATATTACGCCGAAACTATCGTAGTGACGCCCGGAACGTTTCTTAACGGAAAGCTCTTTATCGGCAGTGATAACTGGCCCGGAGGCAGAATCGACGAACCGCCAAGCGCCGAGCTCGCCCAGAGCCTCAAAAGCACAGGACTGAAATTCGGCAGAATGGCCACCGACACAACACCGAGATTAGATGCAAAAACCTGTAATCTCGACAAACTGCAACTACAGCCCGGAGACGATCCTCCGGTTCCGTTTTCCTTTATGACCGACAGCATAGACCGCCCCCAGGTACCCTGCTGGATTACTTATACGAACGAGAAGATACACCAACTGCTGCGTGACAATCTGCATCGCGCCGCCATTTTATCCGGCCGGATAAAAGGAACCGACCCACGTTACTGCCCGAGCATCGAGGGAAAAGTCGTCAGGTTTGCCGACAAAGACCAGCATCGAGTCTTTCTCGAGCCGGAAGAACAGACCATCGAAACAATCTACTGCAATGGCATTTTTACCTCCATGCCGAAAGACGTCCAGGAGCAAATGCTCAAGCTGCTGCCCGGCACGGAGAATGCGCGAATTGTCCGTTACGCCTACGCGATTGAGTATGACTACTGCCCGCCGATGCAGCTTACGAGCACTCTGGAGACAAAGAAAATATCAGGGCTTTTCCTGGCAGGGCAGATAAACGGCACCAGCGGCTACGAAGAAGCAGCCGGTCAGGGCATCATCGCCGGAATAAACGCCGCCAGGAAAATGCAGGGCGCCGAGCCGGTCGTCCTGGGCCGAGACCAGGCGTACATAGGCGTGCTCATAGACGATTTGCTCACAAAAGATATTAACGAGCCCTACAGAATGTTCACCTCTCGTGCTGAGTACCGATTGTCGCTCAGGGCCGACAACGCCGACAGAAGGCTCACCGAAATCGGCAGGTCGGTGGACCTCGTGCACCAAAGACGATGGCAAAGATACCAAGCGAAACTGCAAGACATTGCGGCGCTTAAGAGCTATCTGCAGAATACGCGCACCGAAGGCTTAAGCCTTTGGGACCAGTTAAGAAAACCAAACAGTACCCTCGCAGAGTCATTCAAAAAAAATCCCGCCATAAAACGGATGAATCTTAGCGATGAAGTGCTCCAGGCGGCCCTTATCGACGCAAAGTATGTCGGCTACCTGACAAAGCAGCAGAAGTTAGTCGAGAGCTTCCGGACCCTTCGAAACAAGCGGATACCCCAGGGTCTCGACTACGACAAAATCGAGCATCTTAAGATGGAGGCCAGGCAGAAACTGTCGGTTTTCAGGCCGGAGACGCTGGCCCAGGCAGCTCGCATAAGCGGCATCACACCCGCTGACATCACAGTTATTATGATTTACCTGAGGAAAAATGCCGCAAAAATGACCGAGCCAAAGCGGCCGATTTGACCGGCGAACTGAAATATTTCTCCGGCCCGGCCTTGACCTGCCCAGGAAAATACCCCGCCTGACACCATCCCTGTGTCTGTGAGAAAATCATCCCAGCCCTTTGCCCTTTACACGCCGACAATAAACAAATAAAATACTACGCTGCTGAAACCGGTACTTATCCCAGTTTGGAACATTGCCGTGAAAAAGACAAAACTCTACGACACAACGCTGCGAGATGGCATGCAGGCCAAGGGTGTCAGTTTCTCGCTCGAGGACAAACTCGCAGTCGCCAAACGCCTCGACCAGTTCGGTCTGGACTACATCGAAGGCGGATACGCCGGCTCAAACCCCAAGGAGATGAATTTCTTCAAACAGGCAGCCACCCTTGGCCTGAAAAACAGCAGACTCGCAACCCTCGGAAGCACCAGAAAACCACGCTCAAAACCGGCAGACGACCCGTCACTCAACGCAATCATCGCCTGCAAAACCCCCGTCGCCACTGTCGTGGGAAAAACCTGGGACCTGCACGTCACAGACGTCCTTGGCTGTTCACTCAACGAAAATCTCACCATTTGCACCGACTCGGTGAGCTTCCTCAAGAAACGCGGCCGAGAAACCATCTTCGATGCTGAGCACTTTTACGACGGCTACAAACACAACCCTGAGTATGCCATCAAGGTTCTTGCCGCGGCGGCCGATGCCGGCGCAGATGCTCTCGTGCTCTGCGATACTAACGGCGGCTCATTACCGGAGGAAGTCTCCGACATCACCGCCTCGGTCTGCAAAGAGTTCGCCGGCTTAGTAATTGGCATCCACGCCCATAATGACACCGACCTTGCCACCGCAAACTCACTCGCCGCTCTTCGAGCCGGCGCCACACACCTTCAGGGAACAATCAACGGTCTCGGCGAGCGCTGTGGCAACGCCAATCTCTGTACCCTGATTCCCAACCTCGCGTTTAAGCTCGGCTTGAAAATCTTAACACCTCAAAAAATCACCACTCTCACAGACCTGTCGCATTTCGTCTTTGAAGTCGCTAACCTCACCCCCACAATGAATATGCCCTACGTCGGCGAAAGCGCTTTTGCCCATAAGGGAGGTTTGCACATCGACGGCCTGCGCAAAACCAGGCGCTCTTATGAACATATAGACCCGAGCCTCGTCGGCAACGAAAGCCGCTTCCTTATCTCCGAACTCAGCGGGAAGTCAAGTGTCCTGGCAAAATTTGAAAAGGCCAAGATTGCACAGGACAAAAAACTCGCTCGCAAGATTCTCCAACGCGTCCAGGAACTTGAAAACGACGGCTATCAATTTGAAACAGCCGATGCCAGCTTTGACCTCCTCGTCAAAAAAGTCATCGGAACGTACAAACCCTTTTTTCAGCTTCTAAAATACTACGTCACTGTCGAGAAACGCACCACGGGCGAGATGGTAAACGAAGCTACTGTCAAGCTCCAGGTCGGCGACCAGGTCCAGCACGTGGTCGGCGAGGGCGACGGCCCTGTTAACGCCCTCGATGCAGGACTGCGAAAAGCGCTCGAAGGGTTCTATCCCACGCTCATCGATATGCACCTTATTGATTACAAAGTCCGCGTTGTAAACGCCAAGGCAGGCACCGCCGCACGCGTCCGCGTAATAATCGAATCACGCGACAGAACAAGCGTCTGGGGCACCGTTGGCGTTTCAGCGAACATCATCGATGCTTCTTGGCAGGCCCTCGTCGACAGCGTGGAATCCAAACTCAACAGGGACAAAGTGTCCCCTTCTGCCTGAGCCTCCAATACCGACCGCTGTTCAGTATCCCCGTAGCGAATTCGCTGACCGCCCCCACAGGTATTTGGAAAATATTACCCATTCTGCCGAGCTTTCCTATTTTAACTAAAGATTCCTAACAGTACGCACCGATGGATATATTACCCACATTACCACGTGCCGCTGAAAATGAGACTGGGATGACAATATGGAATACTTAAGTAGTTTGGAGAGCAAAAAAATGACCGGCCATTCAATTTTGGAAAAATACTTATCGGCCCTTCTTCAAGGTGATAGACAACGCTGCCGCGCCGTAATAGAGCAAGCCATGCAGACAGGCACGCCCGCCAACTCCGTTTATGCAGACATAATCTGGCCCATCATGCTTGAGATTGAGCACCTCCTTCGTACCGACAGGCTTACGCCCGTCAAGGAACACCTGGCCACCCGCATCAATAGGACCCTTGTCGACCAGCTTCAGAACAAGCTGCCCCGCAGGCCCAGCACCGGCAAGAACATAGTCGTCTGCTGCTCGCCGAGTGAGCTGCACGAGCTCGGCGCCCAGATGACCGCCGACCTCTTCGAGAGTGCCGGCTGGGAAGTAAGATTCATCGGCGGCGGGCTCACAAGCGACGACATCCTTGCATTTATCAACGAATACGCTCCCGATATTCTTCTAATTTACGGCACTACACCAAAGCAGGCGCCCGAAGTTCGAAGGCTTATCGATACGATACGCGCTGTAAACGCCCACCCTGATATGCACATGATGGTCTCCGGCGGCGTCTTTAACAGGGCCGACGGACTCTGGGAGGAAATTGGTGCAGACCTTTTCGCCGAGTGCGCAACCAAGGCGGTGCAGGTGGCTTCGGACATCAGCTCCGCTCCGCTTGCGCAGCCGACAATAAATAAGAGGAAAAGGAAAGCCAGAAGGCTCATGCCTGAATCGCCGGCCGCCGTCTCCAGCCGCACATTCATCGGCGCCGGCGCCGAAGCCGAAAACGCCACGGTCAACCAACCTTAGTGCTAAGCACAGACCGTTCCTCTCGTGCTCAGCAAATAGAGCAGACCATCGTAACAGGCGCCAGGTCCGGCAAGACCGCCAGGCAGCTCCAGTGTGATTCCCTGCAATATGGCCCCACTGTATTTTTCTTGGACAAGCTGACGAGACGTTGATACAGTATCGGTCGATTGATGGTGCCGGGGCTTTCGCCTCGTGGCGAGTAAATGGATACTTGGCAAGCACAAAAAAGATACGATGAACGACGGAATGTACGAGCTTGTTCAGAAAATCCTTTACGCGGTGAGTTTTATTGCCATCGGCGGAACGTTGGTCATCGTCTTTTTCTTCGTCTTTGCCCCGAGCATCCTTGGCTTAAGGACCATACATAAGCAGCTTGAGAATCTCCGGCGCCAAACCGAGCAGATGAATGAGCAGCTCAGAAAAATCGCCGACCATTTGAAAAACACGGCGAGGAAAGTCCCGAACAATAACCACGGAGCGACCGATAACGCACAATCAGGGGAGGATTAACGCCGTTTGACGTGAGGCGGCAGCAAGAGCCGCCCACTACGTACTAAATACGGGAACGGCAAATGCCGATTCTCAGGTAAGTAATCCTGTTAAATGATGCTGACTCCCGCAAGTGACCGCTCAGGAGTCGAGCAACACCGCAAGAAGGTTGCTCGGATTTGGGAGTAAGGAATTATGATTGAGGCTCTGGGTTCCAGGACTATCGAAGACATCGCCAATATGGGACGCTTCGGAAGGTTCGTCTGGCACGCCTTTGTTCAATCGCTCCGATGTTGTGTCAGAAGCCGAACGTACCCCTTGATATGGACGCAGATGCACATTATCGGCGTCCGCAGCGTCCCCGTAGTAATGATAACCGGCGCTTTCGTAGGAATGACCCTCGCGGTTCAGGCTTACGACCAGCTTGCCGGAATGGGTCTGGAAGAACATCTCGGCGTCTTGATTAATATTTCCGTCGTCAAGGAGCTTGGCCCTGTCCTTGCTGCGGTTATGCTGGCCGGGCGAGTCGGCGGCGCCCTCACCGCTGAACTCGGCACTATGAACGTCACCGAACAAATCGATGCCGTCAGCACTATGGGAACCGACCCTGTCAGATACCTGGCCGCACCACGCATACTCGCCTGTCTGCTGCTAACACCATTTCTGATTATATACGCCGATTTTCTCGGTATCGTAGGCGGATACTTCGTAAGTGTTATTCAACTCG
>JAUWKC010000123.1 GCA_030607345.1 Planctomycetota bacterium
ACAGCAATACAAACCTGTCGCAGGTCTTCATCTTCTCCGAGCTCGCCGCGCCGGCTCGGCGCCAAACCAACCTGAGCAGCCTGGCAACTATTGAGACGAGGGCCAATAATATTGGAAGGAGCAACACTAAGTAGTACCTGAAAACCCTGTGGACGACTTGCTTTTTCTGTTCGGGCTTTAATATGTCCCAGCTTCCGGTAACATATCCGGGTAATATCTTTCGGAGCAGTCCCTCTTTCTTTGCCTGCTTCTGTTCGGGCACTTGCGGTTCTTCGGTGGCGGGTGTTTCGCTCCGGTTGGCTTGACCCGCCCCACTAATAGCCGACACCACCGGCTTCCAGACGAATGAATACGGCAGGTAGCCCCGGCCGCCGCTTCCGAGCACCCATACATATATGGGTGCTATCACGACCACCGCACCGGCGGCAAGCAGTCCTATATCTGTGAATGTCTGCTTCCAGGTTCTGTGCCTGAAAAACGGCTGGGCAACGAGGAACAGGCCGACTGCCCCGACCGCCGAGACGCCCGTGGGCTTAAAAAGCGGCGCCCAGCTCAGCAGCGCCCCGGCCAGGGCTGCATAATACCACCGGCCACCAAGCTGGCGCAAGACGAAGAAACTTACCCCCAGCATCATAAACGCAATCATATATTGCTCTTTGACATTGCCGAACTTGGCTATCAGCGGCGCCGACAGATAGCAGGACGCGACAATTACTCCCACTGCCGCCGGCAGCATTCCAAAGAGCCTGCGCATCATTACGAACATCAGAACCAGTGCGCCGGCCTGGCAAATCATCTGGATTATCTCGGGCCCGGTTTCGTTGAATCCGAACAGCCAAACGCCCAGCATGTTAACCAGCAGCGTCCCGACCTGCGCGCTGGGTCTTTCGTCGACGCCGATAACCGCGCCCTCAAGAATGTGTTTGGCTGAGTAGACGTAGCCGCCGCTGTCATAAGGCCCCGGCGTATTGAACTCGATATACTTGCCCATCGTAAAGGGAATGCCCGCCAGAAGCGCGATAATCGCAAGAACAGCAAGTTTTTTCCCCTGCCCTTTTGGAGTATCTTTCGACTTTACATGTTGCTTTTGCCTGGCTTTGCGATGTCTGTCCCTGGGCGGAGCTTTGGTCATTTCTATTCTCCGGCTGACTCGTCCGATTCGAGAATCTCTCTGATAACGTATGTGGGACGATTCTGCGATTCGTGGTAGGTCCGCACCACTAATTCCGCAATAAGACCCATCATAATAAACTGCAGGCTTATTACCAACAGAAGGATGGTGAGATACAAAAGGGCGTTTCCCGTCATATCGACGTCGCGCAGGATTTTCATCAGCACCACGGCGACACCGGAAGCGCCGCCCAATGCCAGTGCAATAAGCCCCCAGCCCCCAAACAACTGAATCGGCTTGGTTGAAAAACTGAGCAGGAACTTGACGGTTATAAGGTCCAGTATCACCTTCCAGGTGCGGCTTAGCCCATATTTTGCGATGCCCGCTGTCCTGGGCCTGTGATTCACCACTACCTCGGTGATTCCGGCGCCGGCCCAACTGGCCAGGGCCGGAATGAACCTGTGCATCTCGCCATACAGTTTTGTCTCAACCAGTATCTCCCTGCGATACGCCTTCAGCGTACAGCCGAAGTCATGCAGCTTGACGCCCGTTATTCTTGCAATGAGCCAGTTAGCAACCTTCGAAGGCACGAGCCTCGTCAGCGTGTGGTCGTGTCGCTTCTTTCTCCAGCCGCTCACAACATCATAACCCTCGTTTAGTTTCTTGACCATTTCAGGTATGTCGGCCGGGTCATTCTGCAGGTCGGCGTCGATTGCCACAATGATTTCGCCGCGCGCGTGCGCGAAGCCGGCGCTCAGGGCCGCGGTTTGCCCGAAGTTCTTGCGAAGGCGGACGACCCGCACTTTCGCATCCTGCTCCTGCAATTGGGTCAGTATCGCAAAACTGCCATCGGTGCTGCCGTCGTCAACAAATACTATCTCATAGCTGTATTTGTTGCCCAGCGCCCGGTTTATTTGCTCATAAAGCGACGCTATATTATCTTGTTCGTTCAGCAGCGGCGTCACGACAGACAGTTCGATACTCTGTTTTTCCATAATGTCTCCATGCAAAGTCTAATCGTCTGCCTACATATTACCGTTCGGGCCTTTGGTTTGCAAGATTGGTGGTTTTTGGCCTGTCTATGGCCGGCACCTGCACTCGTCAGCTTCAGGACAGCACAAAAAGCTCGCCAATAGTATGAAACCTGGCCCGTTAAAACATCGGCTGCCAGAGCATATCCACTAAGCTAAAACCGCACCAGACATATCTGATTTTCGCAAAATAGCCCGTTTTGGCGGGAAAACGCAAATTGTCCCGCACGCAAACCCGGCTCGATAATGGGCAAAACGGGCCCTCGCAATTGCTTTTCAATAAAGGTCGCGGGCTTTTTATCGGACAGCCGGCTTCGCCTGGGTAAGCACTATCCTGGGCCAACGAGGGGCTCTATCCCGACAGTTACCTTGTCCGCCTTTTACTATGGGGGCCGGCAACCGCAAAAGATTTGGGCCAGCCGGCGTGCCGTGCTATTATTGCACTGGAAAATCTCTTGCTCAAAACGCTTCTTTTTGTTATACTGGTAAGTCTTGTGTCAGGATAAAACAACACGCAAGGTTGTCTGAACTGCAAGTAATGCGAACCTTGCGACAATTCGGCACAGAACCTGACGCAAGAGATGCTAAGAGCTGTGTCGGGGGTAAGTGAACCAAAAGTGAAGGTAATAACGTCGATTAGGAGATAAAAGCATGAAACGCAATTGCCTGATTTCAACTTTCGTTGTTATCGGATGTATCCTGTTGTTGCAGCTTGGCTGTCAGGAAGAAGAAAAAGTGACGACCTTTCCTGAGACCAACCTTACAGGCCCGGGCGAACAGGTAATTCTTCCCCCGCTTGTTCCGGACCGTCCCCACGAGCAAATCCCAACTCCAGGCGAGCGGACAACCAGGCCGAAGGACCAGGGTGAACAGGTGATTCTTCCCCAGCCTGGTCCGGACAAGAATCGGCCGCAGGAGCAAACCACAACTCCGAATGAGCCCCAGCGAACCGGACCGAAGCTCACTTTTGAGAATACTGTTCACGATTTTGGTGAAATCGGCGCCGGGACAAAGAATACCTGTGAGTTTAAGTTTACCAACACCGGTGACGCATTGCTTAAGATAACTAAAATCCAGAGTACCTGCGGCTGTACCGTGCCAAAGCTGGCCAAGAAAGAATATGCACCGGGCGAGAGCGGTGCGATTAACGTGGTCTACAACGCCGCCAGAGCTGGCGGCAAGGTGGGCAAAACCCTCTACGTCTCCAGTAACGACAAGGAGGACCCGAGGATTGCGCTGCACATAAAAGGTACTATCGTCACGAAGGTTCGTTATTCCCCGACCCGGCTGCGGCTTCTGCTCAAGGGCGAAAACGGCCAGGCAGGCCCGATTACGTTGACCAGCGCCGACAACAGACCGTTCTCGATAAAAAGCGTTACCGCTACCGGAAACTGGATAACAGTGGCGTTCGACCCTTCGGAAGAAAAGACCAGCTTTGTTCTGAAGCCACAAGTCGACGTTGGGAAATTAGAAAAGAATATGAATGGGTCCGTCAGGATAGGCCTTTCCCATCCCAAGTGCAGGTCCATAAGCATTCCCTACAATGTGCTGCCGAGATTTGAGGTCAAGCCTCGCTCTATTATGGTCAGCGACGCCAAGCCCGAAGAGCCGATAATCAGAAAAAATATATGGGTGCTCAACAACTACAACGAGGATTTCGAGATTGAAAAGACATCATCGCAAAAGGGCATTGTCAGGCTTCTCAAGCAGGAAAGAGTCGAGGAAAACAACGGTTACAAGCTCGAGCTTGAGATAACCCCGCCGGCCGTCGAGAACATAGGAAGAATGTTTTCGGATGCGTTCTACGTGCATATAAAAGGGGGCGAAAAACTCAGAATTAACTGTCGCGGCTTTTATTCGAGGAAGTAGTAACAAGAAGCCGGCCTAATAGGTCAAACCGGAGTCTTATGCGATTATTCAGTTGCATCTGCGTATTGCTGGTGGGGGCCTCCTGTATCTTGTGCGTATCGGCCAAACAGCCGCCGAAAACGGCCCCTGCCGCGAAAGCGTTCACTATATTCATTACCGGCAACGAACTCGGACGGATAAGCCCCTGCGGCTGCTCGGAGGGTCAGCTCGGAGGCTTTGAAAGGCGTGCGGCCGTCTTGAAAAGTGCCCCTTCTTCCAGACGTCTGATTATTGATACGGGCCGATTAGTGCAAGCTGACAATGAGCAGGCCCAAATCAAGTTTGAAGTGATAACCGAGGCTTTCCAGCGCCTCGAATATGATTTGGTTGCTTTTGCTCAGCAAGATATCGAAATGGCCCAAAGGCTTGGGATGCTGGAAAATATAGGCTCTGCTTATGAGGTTATAAGCTATCAAGATATAAGCGACGCGAATATTCCGCGCAAATTCACCAAAGAGTTCTCACTGCCCGACAGGACCCTAAGCATAACAGTGGCGGCCTTTGACCCTCAATCGGTCCCTATCGAGCAGGCCGCGGAGCTCTTTGCCGCCCAATCCGACAAGCAGTCTGTCAACATCCTCCTTGCCGGTTCCTGCGACCAGCCTTCCATTGATTTGATTGCGAAGACAGGTGTTGTGGATTGTCTGATATGCCCGCCGGAGTCGGATAAGCCCTCAGTTATCAGTGACCCCAACAACGACCTGCTGGTTATCTCGGAGCCTCGCTACGGCAAATATGTGGGCAGATTGGAGATTCGCTTCGACCAGGGCGCAAAAGAGCCGCAGCTTCGGTTTTCATTTGTGGAGATAAATGAGAAGCTGCCGACCGAGCAATCCCTTGTCGAGTTGTACGATTCTTATCGGCATTTTGTAAAAGAAGCCAATCTTCTGGAAACACATCCGCGTTTCCCTTTGCCCAACGGCCTGCAGTATGTCGGCTCGGCTGCCTGCGCAAGATGTCACGAATCTGAATTTGCCAAGTTCAAGGCCAGGGCTCACGCCCACGCCTATTCGACGCTTGAGAAGGTTGGTTCCCAGTACGACCCCGAATGCGTAGTTTGCCATGTGGTCGGCCTTGATTACGAAAGCGGCTTTGTTTCGGCCAAGAAGACGCCTCAGATGGAGAATGTCGGCTGTGAGATGTGCCACGGCCCCGGCTCGGCGCACATCGAAAGCTGGGGCGTTGAGCCGCCCGGTCAGCCCCGAAGCAATTGCCTCGACTGTCACACGCCGGAACAGAGCGCCAATTACGCCGGAAATGAGCAGGATTATTTGCAGAAAATTCTCCACTGGACGGAACCAAACGCCCCCGGCAATGTCAAATAAATAGCAGACCAGGAGACTGTCATGATAAAGACATTGCGCGTAACAAGTATTATAGCGGCGGTTGTGGCGGGTGGAATACTCGTTTTTCCGGTTATTTTCGGTCTGCGCAAGAACCAGGCGATGGAGGAATTTCTTAAGGCTCCAAGTATAATTGACAAGTTCAAACAGGCCAGAGGCCTTACCGGCAAATCAAAAAAGCAACAGACCTCGCCGCTTGTGGGCCAGGCGGGGCTTTTCGCAAGGTACCTGAATCCGCCTCCGACAAAGACACGTGTCAGGATTCAAAGGCCGGGTTCTGGCGTGGACCGGCCACCACCGCCGCCCGGGCCGTCGAACCCCAGCGTCAAGTTTACGCTTCTGGGAACCAGCTACAACCAGTCAAACCCGCAGGAATCGTTGGCTTTGATTAACGAACCGGGCAAGGG
>JAUWKC010000082.1 GCA_030607345.1 Planctomycetota bacterium
AATTCCCGATCCTTGTCCTGTGACTGTTACGGAATCACCTGGAACTCTTGTATATGTTTCGGGGCCCGTATTGGTACCTGGTGCAGCATTGCATACATGCACATGGTCTTCTCCCGTGTTGTAAAACCCATAGTCAGCGCTGTTATCATAATGTACACTGCTGTCAATACCGCAAACAAACCAACCAACAGGATAGCAATCTTCTTAGACATAGTAATTTCCTCCTTTCACGTAAAAACGGATTGGCCGATATGCGTAGACCGATTAAACTGCCCACCGTCAACGACCTTCAGGATGTGATACGCAAAGGTCATAGCCCTTATCCATCAAAAATACGTCCGCAAATATGATTAGTGTAATTTACGCCCCCCCCGCCCGGAGTCAAGTAAAAAGTTCCAAAATCTGCACAACCTTTTCGAGAGTTTCCGCTGATTTCCGTAACTTCTGTGAAATTAACCAGTTGTGCATCGAAAAAAATCCGGACTCGGCCATGCTGCTGCCAAGCTTGCCCGCCCGGCCGGCTCTAGATTGACCTGCCCGAAGCCGGAATTAACCCGGATATGCGGCGTCTGTGAGTTATCAGAATCCAGATGTTCTCCGAATAGCAGGCGATGCTCGTTACCGGTGTGTTGATGTGCCTGGCAAATCTTCCGAAAAATGCTTGCATAAACGCGCCGAGTTCGATATAATACTGTATGAAAAGCAGGCGTTTGGGGTAGATACGGACTGTAGAGACAAAGGCTGTGCGGTCCGATATAGATGCAAGATAACTTGCAGGAGGTAGTAATTATGGCTGGTATGTTCTATTCATTGAAAGAGACGTCCGGCAAACTCAACATAACCGAGCAGCAGGTACAGCAGCTTGCCCGAGATGGTAAACTGCGTGAGTTCCGCGACGGTGCAACCGTGCTGTTCAAGGTAGACGAAGTAGAAGCCCTGGTGACTGAAACACCCAAGGCTGAGCCGGAAGAGGCTCCGGTGCTGTTGGAAGAAGAGGCTGAGCCTGAAGAGGCTCCGGTGCAGTTGGAAGAAGAGAGCAAGCCTGAAGAGGCCCCGGTGCAGTTGGAAGAGGTCGAAGAACAAGTCACTGCGAGCGAGGAACCTGTAGAAGAGGTTTCGTCCGAACCACAGCAGCAACAAGAGCCGGCGAGCGGGGAAGCAGCTCCTGTCGAGCAGAAGCAGCAGGCCGAGACAGACAAGCCACAGCCCGGGCCGGAAGAGGTTTCACCTGAAGTCGAACCCAAGGCTGAGACGCCGGCGCCTGAGGTGGCGCCTGAAGATAGTTCTGCCGAGTTGGACCTGCTGGCCGAGAGCGGCGCCGGTGGCACGGCCGGCAAAGAGGCTTTGGGCGAGGCAGGACAAGACAGCGGCGAGATTTTGTTAGGCTCTGACATCGGTGAGGGTTCTGGCGTCGAACAAGAGCTTCCCGATAGCGACACGTTTGCAGGCATAGAGGGGCTTAACGTTCTGGGTGAAACAGGCGGTGAAATCGACGCCACGGAAGACACGGGAGCCGACACGCTGGGAGCGACGACAGGCGAGGCATCTCTGGAGGAAATCGAAGAGGACGTGAACCTGGATTCGTTCGGCAGCGGTTCAGGGCTTCTGGATCTGTCTCTGCAGGCCGATGATACTTCGCTGGGCGGCATTCTGGACGAGATTTATACTGCTGAGGGTGAGCAGGAGACTGCTGAGGGTCCCGCTATTGAACTGGACGGCGAGCAGGAATCGCCGGAATTGGCTGAGCAGGAAGAGTTTGCTGAGCCTGAGCCGGTGCCGGAAGCGTCGCTGGTGACTGCTGTACGTGCCGAGGCGGCCCCGGATAAGCTGAGCAACGCGCTTGGGATTGTGTTGTTTGTGCCTTTGCTGGCTATTGTTTACACTGCGATAGTCGCAATTGCCGGTTTCCAGGATGTTATGCCTGCGACACTTGCAAAGCTGCAGGGCATAGAGGGCCCGGGCGGCATACACATTATCTGGTACGTGGGAATCGCCCTTATGGTAGTGTCCTTGGTTGTTGTTGGCGCCGGTTCTATGCTGGGCGGCGGAACGGCGCAAGCCGGCAAGAAACAAAAGGCAAAGAAAGCGAAAAAAGGCAAGCGCCGGCCGGGAGTCCCTGCCAAAGGTTGAATCTGTCTGAGAGCTGCGGTCATTGCGTTTGTGCTTTTGTTTGCCGGTGCTTCATTTCTGGAAAAGGTTGTCCTGGTGCGCTTGTAAACCAGGCACTTGCCAGCCGTAACGATTCACACACTTAACAGTTGTGAAAAGACCCTGGGCCTTCTATGAATTGACACTACCGAACTGCATTCTTAACTATTTTGCGCAGTTTGCCTGGATGAGGGGTATATAATTCGACAGTCATAGTCCGGCAAAGTATAATTGGCTGGTATGTTCGAGCAGAAGGGTGGCAGTGGGCTGTTCAGTGCGTCTGAAAAGGCGAATCTCGCCTCTGCTGCACCTCTGGCGGTGCGGATGAGGCCGAGGACGCTGGAGGAATTCGTGGGACAGCGGCAGTTTTTAGGGTCCGATAAACTGCTGACGCGGATGCTGGAGGCTGATTCGCTGAGCAGTCTGATATTCTACGGGCCGCCGGGTGTGGGCAAGACGTCTCTGGCGGCGGTGATTGCCAATTATACGAAGGCGGAATTCCACTATCTGAGCGCCCCTGCGGCGAGCGTGAAGGATATCCGGCAGATTATTGCCGAGGCGCGGGAGCGCTTAGGCGGCAGCGGTAAGAGAACCGTGCTGTTTATCGATGAAATCCACCGTTTCAACCGCGCCCAGCAGGATGTTCTGCTTGATGACGTGGAGTCCGGGGTACTTATTCTTATAGGGGCGACGACGGAAAACCCGTTTTTCGCGGTCAATTCGCCGTTGATATCCCGCAGCACGGTGTTCCATTTCGAGGCCCTGAGCGAGGATGAGATTATGCAACTTCTCAGGGCGGCAATTGGCGATAGCGACAGGGGCCTTGGGGCGTATGACATAGAGCTGGAGGAGCGGGCGCTGAAATTTCTGGGGGTGATGTCGGATGGGGACGCGAGAAAGGCCCTCACGGCACTGGAAGTGGGGGTGCTGTCTCAGGCGGCCCGCAAAGGGCCCAAAACGATAAAATTTAATTTGGAAGTTGCCAAAGAGTCGATACAACAAAAGACGATAGAATACGACGGAACCGGTGATACGCACTACGATTTGGCAAGTGCGCTGCAGAAGAGTATGCGCGGCTCGGATCCCGACGCGACGGTTTATTGGCTTGCGAGGATGATAGCAGGCGGCGAGGACGTGCGTTTTATCGCTCGGCGAATAGCAATTTGTGCGGCTGAGGACGTGGGGAACGCCGAGCCGATGGCGACTGTTCTGGCGGCAGCGGCGGTTCAGATATCGGAGTTCGTTGGTTTGCCGGAGGCCCAACTGGCGCTTGGCCAGGCGGCACTATATGTTGCCTGTGCTCCGAAATCGAATGCGGCTGCGTCGGCAATGTGGAAGGCTTTGTCTGATGTGAAATCGCAGCCCACGGCAGCCGTGCCGAAACACCTTAGAGACAGCCACTATCGAGGCGCTGAAAAGCTGGGTCACGGGATGGGCTACAAGTATCCGCACAATTTCGAGGGCGGCTTCGTGGCGCAGGAGTATCTTCCGGCAGGCGTAAAGAAGAACTATTACGAACCGAAAGAAGTTGGCTATGAAAAAGACATCAACCGTTACCTGGAAAGACTACAGGCGCTTATAGAGTGCGCTAAAGAAGACGGCGCCGGCCCGAAGGGTACTTAGATGGACAAGGCAGAACTTCGTCAGAAACTGCAAAGGACTATGCTTGCTATGTCACCACAGCAGCGGGAGCAAAAGAGCAGAAAAGCGTGCCGGAATCTTATAGGAACGGCGCAGTTTCAAAAGGCATCGGCGGTGATGCTGTACTTGTCTTTGCCGCACGAGGTGGACACTTCCGACGTCATACTTCGCTCCTGGCAGGAGGGCAAGACGGTGCTGGTGCCGAAGATTTCCTGGCAGCAAAGACACATGATACCGGTTGAGATAAACTCGCTGGAGACCGGCGCGGCGGCCGAGAATTCGGCATTACGGAATCCGGTTATGGGTGTGCCGATACCGATAGGAGAAATCGACCTGGTGGTGACGCCCGCGGTGGCATTTGACGACGAAGGCAACCGTCTTGGTCGGGGCGGTTCATATTACGACAGGTTTTTTGCCAATGAGAAACTAAAGGCTGTTAAATGCGGCTTTGCTTTTGCGGAACAACGGATTGATTCAGTCCCGGTGACAGACCATGACCAACCAGTGGACTTTTTGGTTACGGATGAGGAAGTAATATACTTTAATGCGCACAGTACACATCGGCAATAAGGAGAAGTGAGATGGCCCGTTTTCCTTCAAGTTTGAGAAGCAGGCGAAAAAGCCGTACGAGGAATCGTATATACCTGGTTTCGGCGCTGCTGATTGCAGGTGTTGTGGTTGCCTTTATATTCGGCAGTCGTCCTTTCGGCAAAAGGCAAGCCCAGCAGCCTTTGAACACAACCGACATCGGTTTGCCTAACGATGTGCAAGAGGCGCCGGCAGAGACCCCTGAACCTGAGCCCAAGCCGAGTCCGACTCCGGCTCCGACACCGGAGCCCGTGGAAGAACCGGAGCTGCCGCAAGTTGAACCGGCGCCGGTCCGCAACCCCGACCCAAAGGCGGCGACGCTCATCTCGCAGGCCGTCGAGTGCATCAATGCAAACCCCAGCAGGATTATAGAGGCACGGGAAATCCTGAACGACGTCCTGCTGATGCCTGCGAGCGCGCAACAGCAGCAGTATGTCAGACAGCAGTTGTCCGGTCTTGGCGACAAATGGCTCTTCAGCGGCAGCGTTTTTCCACAGGATATGCTCTGCGGCAGCTACAGGGTACAGCCGGGCGACCAGCTTCGCACCATTGGTCTGAAATATAAAGTTCCTTACCAGATATTGATGGAGATTAATAACATCGCGAGTCCTGAGCTGCTTCAGGGCGGCCAGACAATAAAGGTCATCAACGGCCCATTCCACGCAAAGGTGTACCGTTCGGCTTTCATGATGGATTTGTATCTTCAGAAGACGTTTGTCAAGAGCTTTCGTGTGGGGCTGGGCAAACCGGGCATGGAAACGCCGACGGGACTTTGGCTTGTAAAGCCTGGCGGCAAGCTGGTAAAACCGGTATGGAGGGACCCGATTAGCCACAAAACATATCACCCTACGGACCCGGATTATCCCCTGGGTTCGAGGTGGATTGGTCTGGAAGGTCTCCAAGGGCAGGCAAAGGGCAGAACGGGCTTTGCGATTCACGGCACGAAAGCCCCTGAACAAATAGGCACGGCGGGCTCGCAGGGCTGCATCCGTATGTACAATGGTGATGCGATATTTATGTACAATGTTCTGATGCCGGGCTCTTCGAAAGTGCAGGTGGTCCAATAGCAAGAGAAGGCTTGTCAACTGTAACGCGCCGATGATTTAACAGGGCGACGGCGTACTGCCGGCCGCGGGGACGAACCCAGCGGGCCGAAACGTCTTTGCGTTACAGGTGAGCCGTTTAAGCATTGCCAGGTGCTCACGCGGATTCTTGTCTTTACTCTTTATATCGTCCTTATCAACCTGCCTTTTAGCAGAGTCGCGCTAATTTTTGAATTCGAAGGCGTAGAGTTTGGCGTTTTGCATCTGGAATTTTAGACGTACGGTTTTACCCTGTAGAGCCTTTACGCTGGTTTTACCTTTCCACGTGACCGTTTTTTCAATGAAGTCGCCCTTGATATGGTCGCAGTCGTCGAAACCAAAGCCGTCAATTTCTTTTCCGTTTTTGTCTGTGATGGCGACCTTCGCCCCGCCGATTGCCTTGATATTCAAGACGAGTTTGCTGCCTTCGAAGAGCAATGGAAGCGTTGTTGCCTCGCCACGGGCAGCGCCGGCATCAAGCGAGACGAAGCCGTCAAGCCGCTGTGTATAGCGATAGTAAATTCTGTCGGCATCGCCGCCATGCGCGCCGCCTTCGTCAACGTACTGCCATATCTGGTCACCATGTCGAATCAGTCCGTACAGGCTGAGCTCTTCGTCTCCTGAGCCTGGTGGAATGTACCAGTTAGTGCCGAAGAAAGACCAATCCTCACCATTCCGGCTGATTCCAAGGTCAATATGCCTGGGGCCGTCGTTGCCGGGATACCTCCAAATGAACGCCAGATATACATCGGACGCCCATGGGTACTTGATGGCACGGGTTCTATAGACCTCCTTTGCCTCGGTGACATCGAATGAAACAGGCCCTTCACAGGTGACAGAAGGGAACGGATACCCCTCGAAGTAAGGCGTCACCAGATGATTGAACGGCCAGGGCTTGCCAATTTCATTCGTCCAGAATCCCACGGCGACACGCCCGCTGGCGTCGGCGCATTCGGGGTCATCGAAACTCGAATCGCGTTTAATGTAGCTTGCGTATCTTCCTCGCTGGTCATCCCAGAAACATTCACCTTCGCCGCCGCTGCGCAGGGGCAGTTGAATCGTCTCATTTCTGCGCCAGTTTATCCCGTCGCCGGAGGCGTAGAAGTACATGCCGCGGTTGGCCACGAAGGAGTTGACCTTATACTTTTGGGCGCGTGGTATATTGGGATTGAGGTCCTTGAAAAATGCGCCATACATAGGAGTCTCGGGGATTATTGTTCCCTTCATTGCAAAGTGAAGACCGTCTTTCGATGTCGCCAGGAAGGTCAGCCCTTTTTCGGAGCTGTAGCCTTCCGGTATAGCCATAAAGACCTCGCCGCCAACATCAAACACGCTCGGTCGCCAGGAGGATTTTCTTATTCTGAAATCGGTGACGATTGGCTGCCTATCGAATGGCCTGTTCATCGTGATTCGCACGTTTGCTTTTTTGTCAACGATGGCATCGTCAATAAAAACGTATTTTCTCGCACCGAAATTCAGCGGGACCGAAACCGGTTTCGGGTTAAAGAGCAGAGCAGGTCCGTTCGGCACGGCAGGGGTGCGGGCGCCGGGACCGTAATTTCCGGAGAAACTCCGAGGTTTGAAATTGCGGCTGTATTGGACAATCCTGGAGATTCGCATCTCGTCAACCATGCCCTTCATCGCGTGTCCTGCGTGACGGTCGGACCCTATGGCGAGATTGAATCTATTTTGCCTTCGCTGCTCAGCAGTCATACTCTTGAA
>JAUWKC010000245.1 GCA_030607345.1 Planctomycetota bacterium
AAGACGGAGTGGTTTGATTATTCGAAATTAGCCGACGACTGCCGAAATTACCGCGGCTGTGCGATTGTCTTCGGCAGCCCCGGCAATATGGACCTGATAAACGGCACGTCCTATGGAAGAGGGGTCGAGCGCGTCATCTATGACATCGCTCTCGAGGACCCCGTAGGACTGGCTTGCATGGACAAGCGCTTCCAATGCTGCTACGAAATAAGCGAAAGGGCCTTGCAGGCTGCCGCCGGAAAAATAGACATTCTCTGGATTGGCGACGACTACGGCACACAGAACGGGCTTTTGATGAGTCCTGAGAAATGGCGCAAGCTCTTCCTGCCCAAGCTAACGACGATGTGCCAACTCGGACATAAGTACGGCGCCAAGGTTATGCTTCACTGCTGCGGCTCGACGCCTCCGCTCTGGCCGGCTCTGATTAAAGCAGGCGTGGACATATACCAGACCGTCCAGCCCGAGGCCAAGGATATGGACCCGGCCGAGCTGAAAGAGCAGTTCGGCAGCGAGATTTGCTTTCACGGCACGATAAGCATCCAGAAGACGCTGCCTTTCGGCACGGCCCGCCAGGTTGCCGACGAAGTGCGCCTGAGAATTGAAACCGTCGGAAAAAACGGCGGTTTAATAGTTGCCCCGGCCCACAACACCCAGCCGGATACCCCCATCGAAAACATTCTTGCGATGTATGAAGAAGTACGGTCGGCCTGCTAAAACCGCATCTCACAAAATTGTTTTGAAATTTGGCACTGCATCGTTTATATTTTGCCGCAAGAGCGTTTTTTGAGCATGGACACTAACTGATAATCGGAGAAAATGGTTATGGTCTCACAAGCCAATGCCGTCGTAGCCCAATCCGGCGGGCCCACCGCCGTCATCAATGCCAGCGCCTGCGGCGTGATTCAGCAAGCGATGAAATCCGACAGCATCGGTCGCGTTTTTGGCGCAACCAACGGGATATTGGGCGTGCTCAACGAGGACCTGTTCGACATATCAGCCGAGAAGAGCCAAACCATCGAGGCATTGAAACAAACACCCGCCGCCGCAATTGGCTCCTGCAGGCACAAGCTCAAATCACTCGATGAATCCAGGGCGGATTTTGAAAGAATACTCGATGTCTTCAAGGCGCATAACATCCGCTACTTCTTTTACATGGGCGGCAACGACTCGATGGATACCGCCGACAAGGTCAACAAGTTGGCCCACGCCGCCGGCTACGAGCTGGTCTGCATCGGCGTCCCCAAGACAATAGACAATGACCTTGCCTATACCGACCACTGCCCGGGATACGGCAGCGTTGCCAAGTACGTAGCCACCTGCGCGATGGAAGCCGGCAGGGATACCGAGGCACTTTACACCGCCGACACCTGCACAATTCTGGAAGTTATGGGCAGAAATGCAGGCTGGATAGCTGCCGCAACCGGACTTGCCGCGCGAACCCCCCAGGATGCGCCCCATCTCATATATATGCCGGAGGCGGCCTTTTCCTTCGATAAGCTCGTCACCGATGTCAGGCAGGTGCTCAAAAACATAGGCAGGGTCTTCATCGTTGCCGGCGAGGGTCTCAAAGACGATAAGGGAAACTATGTCACCGCCGACACCGGCGCCTTCGGCAAAGACAGCTTCGGTCATGTTCAGCTCGGCGGCGCAGCCGACATGCTAAAGGCCGTCATCCAAAAGGAGGTCGGCATTAAAACCCGCTGCAACAAGCTCGGGACAAATCAGCGAAGCGCTATGCATTTTGCGTCGCTGACGGACGTCCACGAGGCATATATGTGTGGTAGTGCGGCGGTCGAAAATGCCCTGGCTGGCGTAAACGGCAAAATGGTAACGCTCGTGCGCACGGAAGGCCCGGACTACGTATCCACCACGGCCCTGGCGGAACTTATCGACGTGGCCAACGGCGAAAAAAAGGTCCCGAAGGAATACATAAACGAATCCGGCAACGGTGTAACCGAGGCTATGAAAGACTATGTCCGCCCTCTCGTGCAGGGTGAAGCACCGCTCCGAATAGGTCAGGACGGACTGCCGATGTTTATGAGATTCGAACGCAAAGCAGTGCAAAAGAAGCTCGCGAAATACTCGTAGATTATAACAAAATACAAGGGGCAAAATATGCAGTTAGAGAAGTATTCATTCGGACTCGGTGACAGATTCGGACATCAGGGCAAAGCTCAGTTGCAGGCCATAATGCTTGCCGCAAAACAGGGTGTCGACATAACGCCTGTGTGGAACAAATCGCATCGCGAACATACAATCATTAACACCGCGCCGGCTGACGTTCGCACCGAGGCCGACGAGGCAGTCAAGGCCCTGAAATGGAGCAAACCTTATTACGTCGACGCCGACCATATCGGGCTCAAGAACGTTGACCTGTTCGTTGATTCGAGCGACTTTTTTACTCTGGACGTCGCCGACTTCATAGGCCGGCAGGTAGATGAAAAAGACAAAACCGCTTTCGTAAATAAATGCAAGAAGTATGTCGGCTCACTCCAAATACCGGGAATCGAGACAAGCTTGCAGGTTACCGAAGAGCAGCTCGACGCCATAGCCGGTAAATTCCTGCTGGCCATAAGAGAAGCAGGCAAAATCTACCGCCACATCGAAGCTGCTAAGGGCCCCGCTGGCTTCATTACTGAAGTATCTATGGACGAGACCGACCAGCCGCAAAGCCCGGTGGAAATGCTCTTTATCCTGGCCGCTATCGCCGACGAGGGCATACCCGCACAAACCATCGCCCCGAAATTCACCGGACGTTTTAACAAGGGCGTAGATTATGCCGGCGACGTCGCGCGCTTCGCACGCGAATTCGAAGAAGACCTCGCCGTTATCGATTTTGCCGTCAGGCAATTCGCACTGCCGGAGAACCTGAAATTGAGCGTTCACTCCGGCAGCGACAAGTTCTCGATTTACCCGGCGGTCAATGCCGCACTTAAGAAATCCGGCGCGGGCTTGCACATCAAAACCGCCGGAACCACCTGGCTGGAAGAGCTAATCGGCCTGGCTTTGGCCGGCGGCAGGGGACTATCGATAGCCAGGCAGATTTATGCCAACGCCTTGTCGCGTTTCGATGAGCTCTGCGGGCCTTACGCGACAGTGATTGACATCCATCAGAGCAAACTGCCGGCGCCCGAAGTGGTCAACAACTGGAGCGGCCAGGACTTTGCCGCCGCGCTTCGCCACGACCAGGCCTGCCCACAATACGACCCCAATTTCCGCCAGTTGCTGCACGTCGGATACAAAATTGCCGCCGAGACGGGTCAGGACTTTACAGGGGCTTTGGACCAGTACGAGCAAATAATCGCACAAAACGTTACTGAAAACATATACGCGCGGCACATTAAACCTATATTCATAGACTAAAGGACAAAGAAGGATGGAAAA
>JAUWKC010000103.1 GCA_030607345.1 Planctomycetota bacterium
CGTCGGCGTACCAATTGCGATATGGAAACAGGCCACCGCTCAACAACGTTTGCCCACCTGGCTAATATCGCTTTGGCTACGAAATCGCGAATCGAATGGGACCCGAAGAAAGAGCAAATTACAAATAACAAACGAGCCAACAAACTCCTGCACTATACATACAGAAAGCCGTGGAAGCTGTAGCCCCTCGAGGTGCCCTACTTGGCCAGGTTCTCCAGGAAGTCGAAATGGTTGCGGCCTCCGTTGGCATTGGACTTGATTGGCCGCCACAGTTTCGAGCAGACGTCCAGATCGCCGTCGCCATCGACGTCGCCGCAGACCGCCTCATGGGCACCGAGGTTGGCGTCGAGCACGACGTGCTCACGGAAGTTGCCCTTGCCGTCGATGTTCTCCCAGACGAACCATCGTGGCGGGCGGTCACCGCAAAACGCCTCCATCTCCGCCGAAAACACGTCCGGGCGGCCGTCGCCGTTGAAGTCGCCCACATGCAGACAGTGATACGCCCCCCGGGCGGCCGTGTCCGTCTTGGGCAGCAGATGGGTGATCCAACGGCCCTTCTTCGGATCAGACGGTGCCTCCAGCCAACCTATCCGGGCGTTGCGGTTCTCGCCGTCGGCGATCACCACGTCGAGCCGGCCGTCGCCGTTTAGGTCGCCGGTGCGGGTCTGCGTGGCATTGTCCTGCCAGGATATGGCCGTATCGCCCCACGGTTCGGTCATGCGGTGCGACACCCACTTTCGGCCCGACTGGAGGTTCTCGAACCATACGTTGCTGCGGACCACGTCCGTGTCGCCATCGCCGTCGATGTCGCCGGTGCAGATTCCCGAGTGGACCGGCGGGCCTATCGTGGTGGCCTTCCATGCGGCGGTCGGATCGGCGTTGACCTTGTACCACCGCACATCGTTGCGGTCCGACATGGTCACCACGTCGGGTATCGCGTCACCGTCGATATCGGCAATCCGCACATCGTGCACCTTGGTCAGCCCGGCGTCGAAGACGTGTCGCTTAAAGGGCATCTTTCTCGGATCGCTGGGGTTCTCATACCAGGCCCCGCCGGCGATAAAGTCGGGCCGTCCGTCGCGGTTGACGTCCAGCACGGCCCCACCCACCTCCGACGGCGAATTGCGGCCGAGAAGGTGCCGCGTCCAACGGTCCGCCGCGTGATACTCGTACCAGATGACGTCCCCGCCGCTTCGCCCGGTGATGAAGTCCAGGTCGCCGTCGCCGTCGAGGTCGGCCAATGCCGTCTGGCCCCAGGTGCTGCCTGACAGGTTGCGATCGCCGAAGTGATGCTTGAATCGCATCTCGGCCGCCACGGCCGCCGGCAGGCAGAAGACAAGGGTCAACAACACCAGGCACATGGTTCGGTAATTCATGGTCAGCCTTTCGTAGTGCAGGCGGCTTGCCTGCACAATATCACAGCAGGCCGCCGACCACAGGTGAGCCGTCTGTGGCTACGGCTTTTCGCCACAATCCGGAGTCTATTGGCCCCTGCGGCAAAGGCAAGCCAGCCCTCGTTAACTGATAGGAAATTTGATTTCAACATACAGAAGTAAGTGTACCACCAGGGATATAACGATTCAAGAGAAAAAACAGGCCAATGATGGAACTCGGGAGCTTATGGCAGGAACAATATGAATATTCAGTATTTTTACAATGACTTACGACACTAAAGATTTCGATGTTTTTGTTATTTTTTTGAAAGTTTGCAGAGTGGGCTTTAGCTTGTGTCATAGGTAAGTGCTTGATTCTTGATTCTCGACGAGCATCGAGTATCGAAACTTTAGTTCACTTTAGGCACTTTCCTGTTCTGTCCAGCCACAACTGTCTCGACAATGGCCTTCTTGGCCTCAGCCGCCGCCGGACTGGACGGATAGTTTGTCGCGAGGCCATCGTAAATCACCTTGGCCCGCTCCACGTCCTTGATACCACAGAGCGCTTTTACCTGCCGAACGAGTATCTCCGACCGATAGTAGTTACTTAATTCGAGATTATTTAACCGCTCAGCTAAATAAAAAGCCGCCGAATATTCTTTCCTCGCCAGGTGCACATCCAGTTTTATCAGGTTCAAATTTGGCATCAACATCTTCACCGGGTCATTCGCGATGATTGCCTCAATCTTTTCCATAGCGTAATCCAACTGCACCGGGTCATCGGTATTCTCAGCCAATAACCTCGCATGCCGCAGCAGACCTACTTGCTTTATGTCCTGCTTGGTACCGCCGGGCTGTTTGGAATCGGCCCGTAGATTTTGAATGAGCTCCCTGGCCCTTTCGACCTGGTCCAGTGCTATCAGCGCTTCGGCTTGAGCCATCCTGAATCGAGCCCGCCAACGGCGGGTTTGCTCAAACCCAGCGCTGCTGGGTATCCGGCTGTCTAATTTTTTTTCTTTCTCCACCTGGTTCAGAATCTTTAACGCCTCCTGTACCTTTCCGAAGCACTGTACTAACAATTCAGCCTGAGAAACCATCGCATCCTGGCGAACCACCGGATTGCCGACCGACTTTTCCCCAAGAAGAGTGAAAAGTCTCAACGCCTGCTCATATTGCCGCACTGCAGCCGACCGCAGGTACCGACCTAATTCAAGGCAAAAACTTCGGTACTCGGATTGCGCCACAAGCTCGTCCATCCTCTTGGTTAAAGCAGCCACGGCTTGCTGCTTCCACAACTCAGCCAGGCTCGTCGAAGCTCGCCCGGCGGCGACCAGGGTCTGTCGCCGCTCAAGGCCGTCGGCAAAAGCATACAAATTGACGATATCACCGATAGGCACTTTGCCCCGCTGAAAGCGGGTTTGATCCGACCCGCCGTTGGCGAGATCACTTTCGGATATAGCTTTTTCGTAAGCCTGTATGTTCTTTGGCTCGAGTTGGATTTTATCCCATAAAATATGAACGTTGATTTTCTGTTCGACCCTGGCTGCTACTTTGCCGTCTTTCAACACTTCAAGCGTTACCATGCACACCTGAGGCCGTAAAAATACATGCTCGATACTTTCACCGGTCTGGATTTTTCCATCGTCGAATTTCCACCTGTATGAACAGTCACCTGCCCCCGCCTGTTTTGTTTTGAGCACGTCGAAGCGCATCTGAACCATAGCCGCTTCTCCCTGGTCAACCCGCCAATCATCGATTATCTGCCACTTAAAGCACGCACCAGCTTTGCCCAGATCTTTATATTCAATTGCCGCAGCCACAAAGCGTCCACAGGGGAGGAAATCACCTCTGCCCATAATGCCCATTTTTTCCCCGGGCTTTTGCCAAGTCGCCATCGTGAACATCCGGCCCCATGGACTGCAATTCAGATATTCCAGCTTATGCACCCCGGCTCCGAGAGAAATCTTGCCCTGCTTCTGTCCCTTGATGCCGGCACGGTAGTCATGTTCACCGGGCCAGCTCACCACCAGCTTATCATCAACGAGCAGATGCGAAGACCAGTTCGACGCCGTGGCGAAAACATACTCACCGGTTTTTTCCGTCCGAAAGAAACCCTCATAGCGATATAGCGCCAGGCGCGGCTTTTTATTACTTTGGTTTCCCAAATCCTCCAATCGATG
Source organism: Planctomycetota bacterium (assembly GCA_030607345.1). The sequence continues at coordinate 3,554 of JAUWKC010000103.1, forward strand.
AATTGGAAATGAATGGTGAATATTATCAACCAGACTCCGCCCAACCGGCTTGGCATGCTGAGACCACACTTTTAATAATCCTGCCGGTTGACAACACTCGGAATAAATTTTATCTGCATACTTTGTCTCTAACGTTACCCCCGCTTTCGGCTTCCACGACGAGGCAGGTGCTTTATATTTATTTTTGGGTACAAGATAAACAAAATATATCGTACTGCCATAGGAATTATCGAAGAGAACTTCCAGTGTTCCTTCCTGCCGGGCCCGAAAAACCCGACTTGAAACTCGCTGGCCTATAGTGGTAAAAACCACCACCTCAAAATCCCTCGCATCAAAGCCGGGCGTATAAAGCTTGACATAAGAGACATCCGGATTCTTCCCTCTCAGCAGAAAACCTGCATTAACCAGACTTGCCCACCGTCGGCCTTTCAAGTCCGAACCACTCGTTACCAATTTGATATCCTTGGCCGTCGATGGAATCTTGACATTAATTTCAATCGGAGGCGTATATTTGGTCACCGGCTCGGATTTGTACAATCTTCTTTTGTCCGCATGGACCTCGAAGCAGACAGCCACATCGGAATCAACCCTATCACTAAGCCCGGCCAATGCTACAAAACGCCCATGTTCCTTCTGGTGTTTGTAAGTGGCCTTTCCGGGACAGGATATAGTGATACCTTTTTTATAGACTTTTCCATTCAGTCTATAATACGCGCCGGTCCACGCCTTCTTTGTTTTCAAATCCGACAGATGAACGTCAGGCACCTGCGAATAACCGGCGTCTTTTTCAATCCGAAACCGAAACGCCGCATCTTCGAGGTGCCACGAAACCGACCTTCTGGTTTCAGCGGCACTACCGATGCCACAAACAAGCAAAGCTGCCGCTACAGCACACAACCGGTTTATAAAGCTTATTGACAGCATACTTTTTATCACACTGTTATTATAGTGCTCACAGTTGAAATTTCCCGTTAATTCGTGGAGAACTTGTGCCACAGGTAGTACTTTTACAACAATAACTTACAATCCCACTCGCGGGAATTTATTACCCTGAAGGGTATACATCCAAAATTGCTCATCTATTCCGTCTTCTGCTCTGCGTCCTCTGTCTTCTGTCCTTTGTCTTTATCCTGCGCCAGCGCCTCGAAATAGGCGCTTATCATATGCTCGTAGCCCTTGAAATGATACTGCTGTTTGACGCCGGTCTTATCGTCCAATTTCTCGCCCGCTGCTTTGTCTTTGGTATATTGCAGTGCAATTTGTCTGCCCAATGCCCGGTGCGATTTCTTCAGCGAGCCGACCACTTCGTCGTAAGCGCTTCGGATACCAACGCCATCGCCGGTCTTGATAGATTCCTCTACGCCTTTCATCGCCTGAATAGACTTTTCAAGTTCCATTGTCGGCAGATTATGACTTTCGAGCTTGAGCACCAGCTCTTGTGCCGACTGCCGGACGTTAAGCTGTTTTTCCTCTGTAGCTTTCATCATATCCAATACTTTCGACGGCAGCTTACCACCCCGCCCGAACATAGTGCTATGGTCGCTGCTTTTGCCGAGCCCCGAGCCGCCCGTTTGCGCCTTCGTGTCCTCATCTTTGACCTGGCCGCTTTCTAATGGCGTGTTCGAGACCCGTTCCCGCAAACCGTACTCATTGTCGGACAGCGCCTTGGCTACCGGCTCTACCAACTGACCGTCGGACATGCCACTGCGTCCGGCCCCGCTGCGACCCTGAATAATATTATCCTCCGGCTTCTGGTCACCGGTCTTACCCTTGGCGCTGGTACTGCTTATAGTTCCATCGGAAACCGGCCCGGCCGTATGGTCAAGAGAATTAAGATAGCTGCCGATATCTTCAACCTCAGGCCGCATTTCTTCTTCCGTCGTAATCAAATCAGCTACCAGGTCTTCGAGTTCCGACGGCAGTTCCGCTAACGGCGCAAACAACTGTTCGTCCTCGGGAATTTCCGCAATAAATTGAATGCTGTCATAAAATCCCAGCGTCGCCTCGCAGTTTATCATCAGCTCCTCAGCCATCTCCACCGTCTCGGTTTCCAGGCGATGGGCATCAACTCGCGCCTGACGCATATCTGCAGCTTGTTCGGCTTGCTCGGCAAGCTCCTGCGCCTCCTCATAGATGCTCGTCATCGAATCAACCATCGCATCGTCGCCAAAGTCCAGCAGGTCAAGATTAGTAAAATCGTTCACCACATCCGACAAAATCTCCGCCAGTTTCGACTGGTCCATCGCAAGTTCTTCAAACCGGTCTTCATCGGCGGTACTGAAGTCTTCCGGCGGCTTATCCATAATCATTTGCCGTTCCTGCATTATCTCCTTTTGTTTCTTGACGAACTCGTCCAGTTCCATAGTCATTTCTTTGAGCGACTCTTCTACGCTTGCATCAAGTGACTCGATACTTTGGCCTAAAATTTCCGCCGCCGCCTTTTCTTCTTCAGCCTGCTTCTGTTTGGCAATTATACCTTTGAGCGCGATGAGTTGTTCGAGCAGAAAAGCCTGCTGCTTTTCGACAGACTGTAACGAACGAGAAATAACAGATTTATTAGCCGCCCCGCTGAAAGCGGGTTTGATCCGACCCGCCGCTGGCGGGGCTCCTTTTGTCTTTGCATCTGTTACAACGACAGCTTTTATTTTCTCCATTACGCGGGAATGTTCATCGTCTCTAAGCTCGACAAGTTTATTAACAAATCTCGGACGCGGCGGTGTCGATACATCCCAGGCCTCGGTCATATAATCACCGACACGCTTCTGCTTTTTGCTCAATTCGCCCTGATGTCTTTGCAGGCTCTCGATGTTTTCAGTTTCTTTCCTGCTTCTATCAATCACATCATCCAGATTCGTCAACACATTTTCCGTTACACCCAAGGCCGTCTGCTGGGCCTCAATTGCCTTGTCCA
>JAUWKC010000055.1 GCA_030607345.1 Planctomycetota bacterium
CCGCGGGCTAAAAAAACTGCGAGAGCTGATGGAACAATAAAGTTATGGATACTCGAAACAAAGACAGCCTCAAGTCACTGTTCGAAGGCTTTATGGATGCCGGGCAGGCAGAAAAGTCCGCCGAGGAGGTCCGACAAGGCGACAGGATTCTGGCCGAGCACCCCGCACCTGAGCCCAGCAATGAGCTGATAGCGGCCATAAAGAATGAAGCTGTTGAGGCCTTGCGTCGCCGCCGACACAGTGTTTCCAGGAAAGTGGCCCTCAAAACAGCCGCAGCAGCAGCAGTGGTGGTCATAGCTGTACTGGTGGGCAGAAACTTGTTTGAACAGGGCGCTACGCCAGCGGTGATGGCTAACGAAATGATACCAACCGAGATTTGGGAGAGCAACGACCTGGCTGTCGACGATGCAGAGCTGGCGGTGCTCAATGCTGAAATCGACCAGCTCGAAAGCGAGCTTATTGCTCTGCGTCTGGGTGAGACCGGCGGTAACGGAACCGCCGAATTGACTCAATTGGAAATGGAACTGATAGAGGTTGATAACGAATTCTGGAAAGGGTAAACCGATGAGAAAGAGTCCTATTGCAATCCTGGTTTTGGCAGTTATGGCAGGGATACTGCTGAGCAGCCCGACTCAGGTCAGAGCTGCCGAGGAGACTAAAGTGATGTTCTGGTCGGAGCCTAAGCCTAAGCCGGCTCGCACCGCCGGACAGTTGCAATTGACGCCGGAGCAGATTGAACATTTAATGGAGCGATTGAGAAAGGCCGAGCCCGAGCGGGCCGAAGAGTTGGAAAAGCTGCGCAAGAACGACCCGGCAGCATTCAAGGCCGAGCTTAGAAAGATTCTGCGACGTCGCATAGGCCGGCAGATTCGGACTCGAACGGAGCAGGGGCCGGGCGAACATTTCGGCGGAGGTCGTGAGGAGCGAGCTAAGATGCGCGGCGGACGGGAAGGTCCCGAAGGTGGCGGCCGGAGAGGCCGTTCAAGGAGACCGAAGATACCGGCCGAAATGATGGACGAGTATATCGAGTGGTTCGAGGAAAGCTATCCCGACGAAGCGAAAAAACTTGCCGATATGCAGCAGAAAAACCCGGACCTTTACGGAATAAAGCTGCGGCTTGGCTTCAGCATGTATAGAGAGATTTTTGAGGCATCCAGGAACAATCCCGAATTAGCTGAGATTCTCAAACAGGACCTCGAGTTGAAAGAGCAGCGCCGGGACCTGCTCAGAAAAATCAGAACCGCAGACAAAGACCACCAGAAGAAACTCACCGAGCAGTTAAAAGGCATCGTCGGCAGCAGATACGATTTGATTGTCAGACGCAAGCAGATTGAGTACGAACAGATGTTGGAAAGGCTCAAAGAGCTTCAGCAGGAGGTGCAGCAAAAGCGCGGCGACCTTGGGAACTGGAAAGACGCTGATTTCAAAAACCGCAACGTCCAGGACAGGGTGCAGGAACTGACCGGCTCGGCAAAGGAATTCAAGTGGGAATAAAAAGTCGCGCGCAGGCTCGCAGGAACATATCCTAAACTAAAAAGCCTCCCGGACACTCAGAACCCGGGAGGCTTTTTTAACCGGATATCAGGCTGAATCGGGGGTTTCAGCCGAGAACCCGCCACATCGCTTGCTCTTGTGTGCCCTGCTGTGTATCAGTCGGCGGGTTTATCATCCTGTTTGTACGGGGTGTCTATCGGCCTGCAGGGCGTCTTCAGTATGCGGCAAAGTCGGAAAGCAGATTGAACTAACCCTGAATGAAAGAAGGAGGTGCAAAATGTTAACTTGTCAAAAAGCGCACACGCTCAGCCCTAAAGATAAGAACTCACCGGATGTCAGCATATCCGCCTCAGCGGATTATGTTCAACTCTTTTTGCTCGGCCATCCACCGCACGCAGCGTTCAATTGTTTCTTTATCGGGGGTGAGTCTTTCATTTACCGGAAAACCTCGCACCATCCTGGCCAATGCTATGGCGGCATACTGGCCGTAGGTCCCCCGCAGCACACAAGGGCCAATGTCCGGTTCCAATGTATCACTCTCAAGATACCCTGCGAGGTAGCTCACAACCTCCTGGCGGCGAACGTATGACAGTTCCTTGTAGAGCCTTGTCGCTCTGTATCCTTCGTCCGGATGTGATTCGACCATCTCAATGCACCGATGGATATCTTCCTCAACGCCCATGCGTGCCCTCGCCCGCAGCGCCGCCCACAGCAGACTGCTTTGCCAGTACTGCTTCTTGAGGTTTTTTTCGTACGGCTTTCTCAAGTGTGACGGAGGCACGCCTTCCGGTCGTTCAGGCAGGGAATCAAGCACTTCACGACACTCCTCGAGATATCTCTCGTGTCGTTTCTTAAGTGGCCCTTCCAGCTCGTTTATTAACTTTTTCAGCCGAGGCAGCTCTGACTCCAAATCACCCACGCCAACCAGTAGCACAACGGTTTTCGATACGTTTCCCCTCTCCATCGACTCCCTTAATAGCCTGCGAAGAACCTGCTTGGATTCCTCGGGGAAATCGGCACTGGTAAAACGCAAAAGCAATTTATCCGCCCATCCAGCCAAGGATGATTCTACTTGCGTGCGAATCAAGAGTTTATGAACTGTCTCTTGACGTACTTGCAGGTCGTCAGTGTTGATTCCGATTTTAAATAGTATCCTGTTTGCTCGCCCGCGTACCGAATCGCATGGGTCAGTAGTATATTTCTCGAGAAGCGGTATCAAATCAGTCCCGTACCGTTTTACCATCTGATCTGCGCCCAAAACAGGTTCATTTGAATCGAGATAAATCCGGCCGCTCCGGACTATATCCATAAAACGCCTTAGATTGACCTCTACTTCAGACTTCGCTCTTTCCACATCGGCGCCGCTGGTTTGTCCTTGAGATATACCTGATAGCACAGTTACCAAAGCAGCGCACATTAAGAAAAGAATTTTTCCGCGCATAGTATTAGCCTCCTTTTTAGATTGAGATGGACGGATAGCGCCAGGAATGAGCAGTTGAGCAAATTCCGCTGCGCCGCTATTTGACCTTATTATAGAGCGTGAAAAGGCCATTTCCAAGTTTCCCTAAAGAGTAATCTTTCGTATTGTAAGCTCGGCGCGAGGCGCGTCAAGTAAAAAGGTGCAAAAAATGAGAATGTTTCCGAAAAATATCTTGCAGCCAAAGGTGGATTGGCAGAGGACTTTTTATAGTTTGTTTCGCGTTCGCTCGACTTCGGTTGCCCGGCGGAGAGTTCTTCTTTCTTTCGGGCTAAGGCTGTGGATGCCGCTGTCGTGCACCTTCTGCAGTATGCGGTCGAGCTCCTGCTGAAGGTTTTCTTCGGTCTCGATTTTTTTCTCCCATCGGCCCGCCCGCGTTTTCAGCTTTATCTTTGACCGCCAGGACCCTGAGACTGCATATAAGGCCCCTGCCGCCATACCCGCCAGGTGTGCGGCGTCCCCGCCGGCGTTCATCCCCCTGCTCAGTATATTGATAAGGTACAGAAGCGTAAAGCCAACCGCCGCCACTCTTATCGGGACCGGAAACAGCAAGACAAACACGACAAATTGGGGAAAAAGTATCGCACACGCCGCCAGCAGGCCCAGTATGGCGCCGGATGCTCCTAACATAGGCAGTGGGTCGAGAAAACCTACGGTGACGAGCAGCAGATAGAACAGCCCCCCTGCCATTCCGCAGCCGAGGTAAAACTTGAGAAACCTCTTGCCGCCCCAGTGTCTTTCGAGGGTCGGGCCCAGAAAGTACAGCGCGAGCATGTTCATAAACAGGTGCCAGAGATTCCAGTGGAGAAACTGATAGGTTATGAGCCGCCAAAGCTGCAAAGCCGCCGACACGGAAATCGGGTAGACGGCAAAAAGGTTCTCAAGCGGAGAAACCCGCCCAAGCTCTCCCGGCAGGAAAATCGCTTTGACGGCGTGCACGCCTATGTTGATAATCAGCAGCCATTTGACAACGGGCGTGATTTTGGGAAAGACTATTCGCATCTGCGGCGCGCGGTGATAGCGGGACTGAAAATTCTCGCGACTGTAATCTCTGTCGTAAAGGCCCATAGTAACGCCCTACCCGTTGGCGATTATACTTTTTAACCCTGTCGGCCCGATGCCGGCGCCTATATAATATCGTAAAATTTCGCCTGGTGTTCAACTGAAAACGCTAATGAGCAGCTTTGACTTTGCAAAAATCGAGCTCGACCGCTTAAAAAAGGCTAATCTGCTGCGAAAGCTCGTCCGAATCGACTCGCCTCAGCAGAGCACGGTCGAAATCCAGGGCCGGCAGAAGGTCGTTTTTTGCAGCAATAATTACCTCAGCCTCGCCGATAACAGCAAGATAATCGAGGCTGTTACCGGCGCAATGGCAAGGTATGGCCACGGCGCTGCTGCTTCACGCCTTATGAGCGGGACGATGAGCCCTCATATCGAGCTGGAGCGAAAGCTGGCCCAGTTCCTGCAGAAAGAAGCGGCGCTTATTTTTCCATCCGGCTGGATGGCCAATGAGGCGGTAATCAGAACCATCGCCGGAAGGGGCGACCTTGTGCTGCTCGATAAGCTCGACCACGCCTCGATTATCGACGCGGCAGCAGGCAGCCAGGCGGAATTCAGGACCTACCGCAGGAACAATCTCGCCAGGGTCGAGAAGTTCCTCGCAAGTCCGCGATTCCGTCGCAAGTTCATTATTACCGAAAGCATTTTCTCAATGGATGGCGACACGGCGGACCTTAAAAGGCTCGTAGAATTGAAGAACAGCTATGATGCTTTCCTGATTGTGGATGAGGCCCACGCGTTTGGTTGTCTCGGCAAAACAGGCGCCGGGCTGGCAGAAGAAATGGGACTGCTCGATGAGCTGGATATTGTCGTTGCCACGATGAGCAAGGCGCTGGGCGCCGGCGGGGGTCTCGTGGCGGCCGAGAAGGTTGTCATTGACCTGCTTATAAACAAGGCCAGGCCCTTCATCTACACAACCGCGCCTACGGTGGCCAATTGCGCCGCTGCCCTGGCGGCGCTGGAGATTGTAAAGAATGAGCCGCAGCGCAGAAACAAACTGAGACAAAACGCCGAGTACCTTCGCACCAGGCTCAATGCCCTTGGCCTCAATACCGGTCAAAGCCAAAGTCATATTATCCCTGTGATAATCGGCGACGAGAAACAGACGCTGGCGGTTTCGAAGCGGCTTTATGAGATGGGCTTCTTCGTACCTGCCATCAGGCCCCCTACCGTGCCGCCGGGGACGGCAAGGCTGAGATTGTCGATGCAAACCGGCCACAGCAAACAGCAGATGGACGGGCTGTGCGGGGCATTTGAAAAAATAATTGCAGAGGGGCTTTTGCCTACTTCGGGCGATTGACAGCTGGTGCGGGTGGTCTCATTCGCTGGAGCAAAATCATCAGGCAGATGCCGAAGATTACCAGGTAAATACCGAAATTCTGGGAGATTGTCCCTCCTTTATAAACTATGTACCAGGCCTGCTCGAAGGGGTTGTCGTCGCGGACATATTCTATAAGAAAGCGCGTGACGCCGTAGAGTATGAACATCAGGGCAAAGGCTGAGCCAGGCTTCGCAAAGGACTTGTTGCGCCGGCGGGCTTTCGATGCCTTTTGTATTCCCCGCCAGAACATATAGAGTATAAAACACAGCAGCGCCCCGTTTGCCGACGAGTACAGTTCCGTCGGGTGGACAGGCAGACTGCGAAGCTTGTCTTGTTCCTTGAGAAGCTGTTTTTGTTCTGCGCTCAGGTCTTCGTACGACTTGAGGACCTTGGCCGGGGCCCCGTTTTCGTAGTAGTAATTGAAAAATTCCGCCGGCAATTCCATACGAGGCTGCTCGCGGTTTCTCTGCGGGTCGGCCTGAACCTGGCTTCGGTAGGCGAATGAACCGTATGGAAAACGCACAGCCCACGGCAGCTCCGTAGGTTTGCCGAAGCAGCAGCCGTTCAGGAAACACCCTATTCTGCCGAGCATGAGCGCCGCCATCAGCCCGATAGCCAGGATGTCAAGGTAGCGACGGATTGGCAGCTTGTGATACCACAGGTAAAAAAAGATAACAATGATTGCCAATACCACTCCGCCAAGCAGCTCCAGACCCCCCTGCCAGATGGCAAAGACCGATGACAGCCGGCCCTGAAACTGGTCGAAATGATGGACCACGTAGAAGAGCCGCGCGCCGCCCACGCCGGCTATCAACGAATAAAGCGCGGCGTTCGTAATATATTGTGGATTCGGTGTAATGTCACGGCTTAGACGTCTTATCACCGAGACAGCCGTGATGAACCCGAGCACCATCATCAGCCCGTAACTTTTCAGCGTCAGGTGTATGAGCGGTATCTCGAACAGCTCAGGATGCATCTATTTCTGCCTCCATGCTCGTTGACCGTGTCCTGTTTAGCCGACCAAATCTTACCTGCTGTTTTTTATTTCGTTGTTCTCGTCCAGTATGAGCAGCTTTGGCTCGATATTTCCGGCTTCGTCGGGCGTGCAGTAGCCAAAGCTCAAAATAATAACAATGTCCTTTGCCTTGATAAGATGGGCCGCCGCTCCAAGCACAACGATATCGCCGGAGTTTGGCGCCGCAGGCACGGCGTATGTTTCGAGCCTGCTGCCGTTGGTGACGTCGGCGACCAAAACAAACTCGTAAGGCAGTATATCAGCCGCTTCCATCAATGCAGCGTCTATAGCCAGGCTGCCCGCATAATGCAGTTTTGCATCCGTAACCGTCGCCCGATGCAGTTTACTTTTTAAGACCTTCACAAACATACGCTTCCACCATCAACTCAATCGTGACTTTTTTTGCCGTTCGTCCACACCCTTTGCGCGTCATTATACATCATTCTTTGCCGCCGTCCACCATGATGTTGTCGATTAATCTGGCGCTGCCAAGTCGCCCGGCGACGGCCGCCAGAACCCTGCCGCGGACCTTATCGAGGCTCTCCAGGGTTTCGGCGTCGACTATGCTGACATACTGTATCTGTATGGACGGCGCCCGGCTGAAGACCTCGCGCATCGCCGCGACGATTGTCTCGGTGTCTTTGGTTCCGGATTCAATCATTTCGCGGCATTTCTCCAGCGATTTGTATATCAGCACCGAGTCTTTTCTCTCTTCTTCGGTCAGGTATTTATTCCTGCTGCTGACGGCCAGGCCGTCGGGCTCCCGGACGGTCGGACAAACAACAATTTCCAGCGGCATTTTCAAATCCGCCGCCATCCGCTTTATCACGAGGGTCTGCTGACCGTCCTTTTGCCCGAAGAACGCCACATCAGGCAGCACGATATTGAACAGCTTCGCACAGACGGTTGCAACTCCGCGGAAATGTCCCGGGCGGAACCGCCCACACAAAGGCTCGGTCAGTTTTTCAACGGTCACCCACGTGAGATTTTCCTTTCCGTACATCTGCTCGGCGCCCGGAGCAAAGACCAGCCCGACGCCCGCCTTCCGGCAGATTTCCAGGTCGGCCTCGAAAGTGCGGGGATATTTCTTAAAGTCTTCGCCCGGACCGAACTGAGTCGGATTCACGAAAATGCTCACAACTACGAAGTCGCAGGTTCGCCCCGCCGCTTCGATAAGTGAGATATGGCCCCTGTGCAGCGCCCCCATTGTGGGAACCAGCCCGACCTTCTTGCCCTTTTGCCGGGCCGCTTTGACAATGTCCCTCACGGATTCTATGGTTTCTACAACTTCCATCATAGCGCAATGTAATTTCTTACCTGTTCGGCTATTGTCTCAACGTCGGCGTCCGCTGTACAGTCGAATTGCGACATTGAGACGCGGATGACAGGACAGAGCTTCCAATCGGCAAAGAGCTGCTCGTAGTCGGCACCCAGTCGTTCCAGGAATTCGGCGCTTATGTGCTGTTCGTAGGGACGGTTCCGCCGGCGGATATGCTCAAGGCATCTTTCAGCGGAATCGCGAAGATACATAACAAGCACCGGCGAAGCCGCTTTTCCTTCGACCTGTCGATATCTTTCCTCGTATAACGCGAGCTGCTGCGGATTGAGCAGACGCCTGGCGTAGATAAGCTCCTTGTTGAATACATAATCGCTAAGGGCGACCTCGCCGGGCGTCAGCGATTCAGGATTCAACTGCACAATCCTGCTGGTCAAAAAGAATAGCTGTGAGCTCAGCGCCAGTTCCGTTTTCCCCTCGTAGACGTCCGGCATAAAAGGGTTCTTATCGTACGCTTCAAGGATACTCTCGCCGCCCAGCCGGACCGCCAGCTTTTTTGTCAGAGTCGTTTTGCCCCCCCCGATGACGCCGGCGATACTGACGCGCTGAGGCACTTCGGGATTCAGCATAAAATCACCGCCGCCCAGCCGGTCCGCAAGCTCCGTGACCGATACCTTCAGAACGGGATGCACTAATTCGCCGTTCAGCCGGCGCAGACCATCCAGCACGAACGAACGAAGGTGCATCTGCGGATGTGGAACGGTCAATTGAGGCAGGTTTATCACCTCGTTGCCAAAAAGCACAAGATCCAGGTCAATGGTCCTGGGCCCCCATTTATGACCTCTGACTCTGCCCAGGGCCGTCTCGATGGCGCAGAGTCTTTCGTGCAGCTCCGGCGCCTCTTTTGTAGTCTC
>JAUWKC010000113.1 GCA_030607345.1 Planctomycetota bacterium
CTTATCCTCCCGTGCCGAGGCATTGGGCCACCAGGCGCCGGATCAGCCCTTCGACGTGCCCAGCCAGGCGTCCCGCACGTACTCGTGGCGGCTAACCGTACCCGATGAGTGCGATTTCCTAACATACAGGGCCGTGGGCGCCACAAGCCGGCTCAGTGACGGCGAGGAGGGGTATCTGCCCGTATTGAGCCGCCGGATTCTGGTAACCGAATCCCTGCCCTTGCCTGTGCGTGGCCCGCAGACGAAGGAATTCGAATTCACCAAGCTGCTCAACTCAGGTCAGTCGCAGACCCTGCGTCACCAGAGCCTCACCGTACAGATGGTGTCCCAGCCCGCGTGGTATGCAGTGATGGCCTTGCCTTACCTGATGGAATATCCATACGAGTGCAGCGAGCAGGTCTTCAACCGGCTCTATGCCAATACCCTTGCCTCTTACATAGCCAACGCAGACCCCAAGATTCGGCATATCTTTGACCAGTGGAAGGCCACACCGGCCCTGGACAGCCCCCTGGAAAAGAACGAAGACCTCAAGGCCGTGGCCCTGGAGGAGACCCCCTGGGTCAGACAGGCTTTGGCAGAGTCTCGAGCCCGCAAGAACGTGGGCATCCTATTCGATGAGAACCGGCTCGGCGACGAGACCTCGCGCGCCTTGTTCAAACTCAAGCAGATGCAACTGGACAGCGGCCTTTGGCCGTGGTTCCCGCGCTGCCGCGGCAATAAATACATTACGCTCTACATCACCACGGGATTCGGGCGTCTGCGTCACCTGGGCGTCCAGCAGATGGACGTCAGTTGCGCGCTCAAGGCACTGGACGCCCTGGACAAGTGGATGGACGAGCGGTACCGCTGGATCCTCGAACACAGCAATAAAAACGATAACCATCTTAGTTCCACGGTCGCGCTCTACCTGTACGGTCGCAGCTTCTTCCTGGCTGACAAGCCTGTGGACACCCAATACCAGGAGGCCCTCGATTACTGGCTCGGGCCAGGCCCGTCAGTATTGGCTCGGACTGTGGCGCCAGTCCCAGGCCCACCTGGCCATTGCCCTCAAACGCTTCGGCGATCGGCAGGTCCCCGACGAAATCATGCAGTCCATCCGGGAACATAGTGTCACCGACGAGGAGCTCGGCATGTACTGGCGGGACCTCGAACGCAGTTGGTGGTGGTATCGCGCGCCCATCGAAACCCAGGCCCTGATGATAGAGGCTTTTGACGAGGTCTCAGGCGATGCGCAGGCGGTCGAGGATTGCAGAGTTTGGCTGCTCAAACAGAAACAGACCCAGGATTGGAAGACCACCAAGGCTACGGCCGATGCGATTTATGGGCTGCTCCTCAGAGGTGCCGATCTTCTCGCCTCCGACGCCTTGGTCGAAGTGGCGCTGGCAGGCCAATGGATCCAGCCCGAACAGGTCGAAGCGGGCACCGGATTCTACGAAAAGCGTTTTATCCGCCAGGAGATCCAGCCCGCCATGGGCCTGATCACGGTCAGGAAGATCGACGAGGGCGTCAGTTGGGGCAGCGTGCACTGGCAGTATCTTGAGGATATGAGCAAGGTTACACCCTATGAAGGCACACCGCTGCAGCTCAGTAAGACCCTGTTCATTAAAAGCACAACCGCCCAGGGCCAGGTCCTGTATCCGGTCCAGGGTCCGCTTGCCGTGGGTGACGAGTTAGTCGTACGCATCGAATTGCGGGTTGACCGTGATATGGAATACGTCCACCTCAAAGACCAGCGGGGCAGCGGCACCGAACCGGTCAACGTCCTCAGTGGCTACCGGTATCAGGACGGCCTGGCCTACTATGAGAGCACGCGTGACACCGCCACACACTTTTTCATGGACTATCTCCCCAAGGGCACGTATGTTTTTGAGTACAGCACCCGTATCCAACACAAGGGAATATACCAGACAGGCATTGCCAACATCCAGTGTATGTACGCCCCGGAGTTTAACAGTCATTCGGAGAGCTTTGATCTGGACGTTAGATAGCTCAGGCCGATTCAGTGATTCGTGGCTAATGCAAATGTCAAGGGCAGACTGCCTAAAGGGATTGCCCGCTGCAGGTGGACTATCGCCACGCCAGGCCACACTCGGGACTCAGTCTGTTATTGCGTGCAACCATCCGAAAAGCACAGTGATGTACTATTTACTATAAGCTCCACTTTGGAAAGGATTTATGTGAATGGGCGATACTGGATTCGAACCAGTGGCCTCACGGGTGTGGTCCGTGCGCTCTAAACCAACTGAGCTAATCGCCCCGTACTACTCTGTGAAGTACCCCGATTTATCGGGGCACGATTTAATTCTCGACAGGCATTATAAATCAATAATCGCAAATCGTCAAACACAAATTATTTTGCAATGATATTGAGCCGCCCCAATTTAACGCCCTTCATACTCAATATACTCTCTGCTACCTTATTAATTTCGCCGACCTGCCCTCGAAGCACAATCACCTCAAGGCAATCGTGCTCATCCAGGTGAACGTGCAGAGAAGAAATCACATTCAGGCTCGAACCGTGAGTATGTGTATGTTGAATACTTATCAGCCTGTCTGTCAGCTTTGTCGAGTGATGGTCGTAAACCAGAAATACCGCGGCGACCGCCTTTGCTTTCGGGTCGCCGAGCCGCTCTTCACTCAACTGTCGGCGGACAAGGTCGCGTATCGCCTCGGACCGGCTCCGATAGCCCTGTTTGGCAATAAGCTTATCGAACATCGAAAGCAGTTCTGTATCGAGCGAGACACCTATGCGTTCAAGTTGTCCCATTTCCATTCTCCATACACAGATTTCACAGATTCAAGCTGATTAACATAGATAAATCTGTGAAATCTGTCGTCAAAAATCCGTGTAATCCGTGGCTAAATCTGTGTCCCCAACTGCCGTATGACGTCAATCAGCGCCTGCGTACCGTCTCGTCCTCTGCCCTGTGCCTGAAGGGCGGCTAACAACTGTTTCGCCAGAGCCACGCCCGGCAAAGGCAGTTTTAACTGTTCGGCGTATTCTAAAACCAGCCGTAAATCCTTCTGCTGCAAATCGACCATAAAGGCCGGCTTAAAATCACCGGCAATTATCTTGGGCCCGAGCGCTTTTAGCGAGTAACTTCCCGCGGCGCCTGCCGAAGTTACTTTCAATGTGGTCTCCAAATCCAGTCCCGCTTTTTCAGCAAAAGCAAGACCCTCGGAGATACTCATTATCGTATGGATAACCATTACCTGGTTAGCCAATTTCGTCATTTGCCCGCAGCCAAGAGGACCGCAGTAAACGACCGTGCGTCCCATTACTTCCATAATGGGGCGTACCTTTTCGACAATTTCTTTCGGCCCACCCATCATTATCGACAGCTTGCCTTCTATCGCCCCTGTTTCGCCGCCGCTTATGGGTGCATCGATTAAGATTACCCCTTTAGTTTCAAGAACCTGCCCCATTTCTTTTGTGACGGCTGGCGATATAGTGCTCATATCGACGCAGATAAGACCCCTGTCCGCTGCATCGATTACACCGCTTTCTCCGAGAAGTACCTCTTTGACATCAGGCGTGTCGGTAACGCAGGTTATTACAACGTCGCTGCCTTTGGCAATATCAGCGGAGCTCGGCGCCCAAACCGCACCTTTATCCAGAAGCGGCTGGGCCTTTGCCTTTGTGCGATTATGAACGGTTAAAGAGTATCCTGCTTTCAGCAGGTTACAGGCCATCGGCCTACCCATAATACCGGTACCGATAAAGCCGATCCTCTCTTTGGACATTTGGTTATATTACCTCGAGTCGGCGAAGAACCGATTTTGACCAGCGGCCGCTGCGAAACTGCGAAAAGATAAGCAGCAACAGTATCAGCAGCCAGTAACCACTGAACCGCAGATAGCAAAGGACGATGTCGATTATCCTGCCGGTTTCAGCAGAACACCACTTCACCAGCTCACAGGGCGTATATATTGCTCCGAGAGCTACACCGCCAAAGACTTTTTGCCACGGCAGCAGCAGAACCAGCATAATCAGCGAGAGGAAAAACGCCCGGCAAATATGGTTTATTCCGCCAAGCCTGCCTACCAGCGATACCTTCAAAGCCAAAAGTATTGTCAGGCAGTAAAGCGTCCCGGCCAGTACAAGTATGGCATTAACAACGCGGATACCCATCGCTAAATGTTTGAAGGTTATACCAAAAAGATACAGGGAGTCTGTGGTGGCGGATTGCTCCGGCTCCTGAGTTTTTGCTTCGCCTGACTCATTTTGCTCGGTGACCACTCCGTTCGCAGCCTCGTTAGCGTCCTGGACATTCTTATCCAGACCCCCAGCCACAGCAGGTTCGCTACTCTGGGCCTTGTTACAGAGAAACCCTTTCGTGGAAATGTAGCCGGTATTGACAGCCCAAAAGCTTATCTGCAACAGCAGAAGACACAGAACTATGATAATAAAGAAAAAGTTTTTCCATCCCCTGAACACTCCAATCGCTTCGAGACAATCGGTTGTATCCAGCAAATTATTTGGGCCGGCCTGGTTCTCGTTCATTTTTTAATCTCCTAAATAATATCAACTTTTCACCCACTGTTATGATTATGCCTTACCTCCACCGTAAGTGCAAGAAATTTATCTCAAACTTGAAAAAACACGCCTTACGGCTTCAACCGGCTTAATCGGGCACATTGGATTTTACCTGCGTTTAAGCCACGCTAAATCTACCAATAATCCCATTCTATCGAAAGGAATTGGCTTAAAACCGAGTTTATAGGCGGCTGAATCGTCCTTAAGCTGAAAGTTCATATTAGCCTTATCAATAAAACCCGGCTCTTTATCTATCAGATTATCCTCCCAGGTAACGATATTTTTATCAACACCTTGCAGGTCCAGCCATTTACCGCCGGAGCAAATATTCCGCCGGACAATATTACCCTTCGGCGCAGCCGGCTCATCTTCCAATATGTTCACGAGTTTTGGATATCGCTTCCGCCACAGCTCAGACATATACGGCATGGCCTTCAATCTCTCTGTCATGGTAGTACCCACATGGTATCCGGCCCATGTCATAGCCCGGGCGTCGATGTGCAGGGCCGGGTTGCAGTCCACGAAGATATTGTTCTCGACCAGGCAGTCACGCCCGCCCCCGATAAATGCCGCCCGCGTAACCTTGTAGAACACGTTGCCGTAAATCTTCGTGCCGCAGAACATATCATCCAGATAAACGCCTACGCATCCGCGGTTTCTGAATCCGGTGATTTCATGAAGGTAGTTGTGCCGGATAACGGTGCCCCGCATAGTCCAGTCCCGCCCGGCGTATATGGCTCCGGCATCGTTCGACTCCAGACAGACGTTGTGGATTTCGTTGAGCTCAATGACGTGGTCGTTGCCCCCGAACATAATGGCCATGTGCGGGGCGGTATGGATAAGATTGTGCACCGCCCGGTTGCCAACTCCGTTAAGTGCGATTGCCGGCGTGTACATTCGCTGCCATCGGCCGTAGTGGTGGATAAGATTATTAAACGCGCGGTGTCCGCCGGGCCTCAGTGCTTTTCGGTCACCACCTCGCAGACTAATACCACCGCTGCCGGTACCGTAGATTTCACAATATACAACACTGTTACCGCTACCGCCCACGATTTGTACGGCTGAGCCTCCGAGGTTGCGCAGGATACAACTGGAGATTTGCGTCTGTTTGCAGTTATCCATCACGACTGCCGTGCCTCGGGCCGCCTCGAAAATCATACCCTGAATTGCAACATGCGAAACGCCCGACATCTCCACAAGTGTGTTCAGCATGGAAACGACCGCACGCCCTTTTTCAATTTGCGCCGGCGGCCAAAAGTAAAGGATGCCCGTCTCTCTATCAAGATACCATTCGCCGGGCGTGTCAAGCTCGGTTAGGATATTCAGCCCGTAGAACCACTGGCCGATACGGTAACCGTAGTTATGGTAAGGCGGCTTTACGGAAATGATGCGTTTTTCCATATCGATTGATTCTACCTGCTGGCGTTCGTCGGACCAGTCCCAGAACCAGTAGCCGTGCACCCACACATCGCTTTCCCCGGCCCAGCGTTTCGGCCTGTCGCCTTCGTACATGAACTTGCCGGTCTTAC
>JAUWKC010000003.1 GCA_030607345.1 Planctomycetota bacterium
GCCTGTGATGCCCACGCCGCCGGATTCATTGTCACTTCGCACCGACATGTCAGCTTCTGTGATATTGTCCACCATGCACACTCTCTCTGTATATCCGGGCCAGTTGGGATACTTGTTTGCTCAGCGTGTGATGCCTGCAAAAGTACGCGTATGCGTTTTCGGCATACCACGCGCGTTTGTTTTTGTCGCCCAACATTTCCTCAAGGGCCGCAGCGATACTTGCCGGCTTCGGCTCAGCCAGCAGTCCCGTTAGGCGGTGCAAAATCAGCTCGCTGTTGCCGACCACGGCCGTTGCCACAATCGGACGGCGGGCCCGCATTGCCTCCAACAGCAGGTATGGCTGGGCTTCCGCGTCTGAGCACAGAACAACAACGTCACAAATACGGTAAAGACGCTCCATATCCGAGACGTGTCCCAACAGGCGCACTTTCTGGTCCAGTTTGTTCTCGACGACGAACCTCTTCGCCGCAGCCATGAGCCGGCCCTCGCCTGCAATCAGAAACACGACGTTTGGGGTCCGGCAAAGCCTGGCCGCTTCCAGCAATCTGCCGACACCCTTGTATTCCACGAGCCTGCAGGCAGTCGCTACCACCTGTGCGCTTTGCTCGAGTCCCAACTTTTGCCTGGTCGTATTGCTTTGTGAACGGCAGGCAGGAACCGAAACGACCCGGCCGTTCAGGCCGTTGTTCACCGTGACGCACTTGCCTGCCGGAACAATGCGCCAACTTAAAGCGGCCCGCGCCTCAGAGAACGACACCGCCGTTAGTCTGGTTGTGAGCCTTCCGAGCAGCCTTTCGAGGACAATGTAGCAGGACTTCTTTAACCGCCCTTTGGCACGCAGAAAAGCAAAGCAGTGTGGGCTGTGCAATATTGCCCTGCACCCGGTCAGACCGGCGGCTGTTCGTCCCAGGGCTCCTGCCTTGGAGCAGTGAGTATGGACGACGTCAAATCCGCCGCGCCACAACAGGCGGAGTATTGCAACGAACGAACGAACGTCTTTGAATAGGGCGACATTTCGCTGCATAGCTATAACGTGGACCTTCACTCCGTTTTGTCTGAGTATTGACAACCGCATCAGGGCATCAGGACTTCGCCGATTAAGCGAGCATATCAAGGTCACATCAAAGCCCCTGCGTGCCAATTGCGGAAGGACCGAGCAGGCGTAGGTGCTGGTGCCGCCTAAGAAACCTTCGAGTATGTGCGCTATCTTTATCACATTTTTGCTCATCGGTTTGCTCTTTTGCAAAGCCAGGCTAATTGTCGCACGTTCTTTGTCAGGTCGAACCTTCTTGCCACGGTCTGCCGGGCCTTTTCTGAAAGCCGGCACTGCAAGTCTTTATCTTTAAGCAGCTCTTCCATTGCCGCAGCAAGTCCTGCCACGTCTGCCGGTGCGACGAGCAGCCCCGTTTGCCGATGTTTCACCGCTTCAGCAATCCCATCGAGATTGCTTGCCACAACCGGCACCCCGCAGGCAAAAGCTTCAAGTATCACGTTGGGCAGACCGTCGCTGTCGCCGTCGCCATCCACAATCGACGGCGCCGCCAGCAGGTCAGCGGTTCCGAGCAGTTGCAGTGTTTCATCCAGCCGTTTCCATCCCGGAAAATCAACACGTGATTTGACCTTAAGCTGTCCGGCCAGGGCATCGAGGTGTTCTCTTTCCGGGCCGTCGCCCACAATTATCAGTCTCAAACCCGGGTCGTGTTGCGCAACCAGCGCAAAAGCCTTTAATAAGTTGGCAAAGCCTTTTTTGCCCACGAGCCGGCCTACACCGATTACAAAAGTGCCCCGCTTGGAAGGATGAAAACCGTTTCTTCGAGGGTTGACGCCTCCACAGGCTATTCTTATCCCGTGGTGGACAAGCCGCAGCTTATAGTGGTATCTCGCGGGCACCAGGGTCTTGAGCCGTTTTAGCCCCTGGCGTGTGCAGACCCTTACGAAGCCGGCCAGACGAACCTTCAACTCAACCGCACCGTGTTCTACGAAAATATCTCGCGCGTGCGCCGAAATACTCAACTCCGCACCGCAGACAGCCGACAGCGCCATGCCGATGGAGGCCGGCCAGCTCAAAAAGTAAGCGTGAATGTGCGAGATGCCCTCGCGGTCTAAGCGCCTGGCAAAACAACCAATAGCGGCAAGATTTCCAATCAGTGACAGGGCCTCTCGCGGACACGACAGCAGCACTTTCACTATTAGCCGCAACAGCCTGCCAAGAGCCGGAAGTCGCCCGACAACCAGGTAGCCTGCGGACACAACCGCCCCAACGGAAAACCGCCGGGGCTTATAGACCGTCTTGACTCGGCGTATGTCTTCGTCTCCGGAACGCCCGGGCGCACCGGCCAGCACGGTGACGTCAAATCCAAGACGCTGAAGTCCTTCTATTTCCCTGACCACGAAGGTCTCACTGCCGCACGGAAAAGTTGTAAGTATTAAAGCGACTTTCATAGAAACTCTAAGATGGACTTGCGAATACTCCGGCTTGTTTGCAGAACTCGTCCGGCGGCGCACACCTCGTCATATACCGAAAGGGTCTGCTTTGCGGCCTTTTCCCACGTGAACCGTCGGCTTCGTTCGAGGCCCTGACGTATGTGCTTCTGTCTCAATGACGGCTCTCGGAGCAGCGAAACAACCGCCTGTGTGATTTGGTCTATATTGTCGGGCTCGACAACCAGGGCCGCGTCTTTTACGGTCTCACCAAGTGCGCCTCTGCAGGACGTCACAACCGGCGTACCACACGCCATCGCCTCGAGCGGCGGGAACCCAAAGCCCTCGTACAGTGAAGGGAAAACAAAAACGTCCGCCATTTGGTAAACAAAAGGCAGGGCACTACGCCGTACGTATCCTGTCCGAATTATGTCGCCCGAAGCCGCGCCGGCGGCAATCTTGTGCAGTTCAGCTCTTGCCGACCAGGACCTGGCGCCTGTGATGACCAGTTTGTGAGCCGGCGACAATTTCCGGACTCTTTCCTGTACGGCCAAAACCGCACGTATATTTTTTTTGGGTTCGATATTGCCCACGTAAAGTATGTACCGCGCCGGCAGTTTGTATCGACTTGTGACCTCACGCCGCCGAGCGACGTCGCCGGGCTTGAAAATACTGTCGATACCGGGGTAAACGATTCTCACTTTGGGCCGCACCAGGTTAAAATTGCGCTTAAGGCTTTGGGCCGTGGACTTCGAGACCGCAATTATGCCAAGAGCACGTTTGGCAGCGAGGCCCAGCAGCAGGTTAAAGTAAAGCGCGTTTGTCTTCTTGCACCAGCCGGGATGGTCGAGCGCGATTGTGTCGTGGATTGTCACCACACAGGGTACGGAAATCCTGCGAACCGGACACATATAGCTGAGGCAGTGCAGCAAATCCAATTGCGCCGCTGACGCAAGGCGCCCAAGCATGGTCTGCTCCCAGACTATTCGCGCCGGCCTGGTCTTCAGACCTTTGACGCCAACAATCCGGAGGTTTGCCGATGACGGCACATATTCCTGGACCAAAACGGGTTGGTTCGTATAGACAACATAATCATTTTCGCCGTCACGGCGCAGCAGCGCCTTTATTAGTCCGAGACCGTAATACTCGACGCCCGAAATATACCTGTCCCTAATCTGGAAATTTATCCCTATTCTCATAGCGTTAATCTGCCGCGAGCACCCTTGCGTATATTCGTTCTATCCCTGCCGCAGTTTTATCTGCGGTAAAATTCGAGAGGACCTGCCGTTCAGCTCCCTGCGCTATTGCAGCCGCAAAGGTTCTGTCCCGGGCAATCTTCAGCATTGCCTCGGTTAATTGCTCAACATCGCCGGGCTCGAAGAGGATGCCTGTCCTGCCGTTGCGGATTATCTCAGCGGGGCCACACCTGTCCGCTGCTATCACCGGCACTTTGTGGGCCATTGCCTCGATGACAACCCGGCCGAAAGGTTCCCGCTCGGCAGTGTGAACCAGGCAATCGATTTTAGCCCAGACACAGTCCATCTGCTTCTGCCATCCGAGAAAGCTTACCTTATCAGCAATTGGAGAGTTCTTTATGCGGTCGAGCAGGTCGTTTTTATATCTGGAATCCCGCCCGAAAATGTCATCGCCCACCAGAAGAAAACGAGCTTCGGGCAGCTCGCGGGCCAGACGTGACGCCGCTTCGATGAACCCTGTTTGATTCTTCCACGGCACAAACTGGCCAACATGGGCAAAAACAAACGAATTATTTCTACGAGGCCCCGGCAGATAGAAGCGATTTCCACAGCCGGTATCCTGGTGCAAAACACTATTGTCGAGCCCGTTGTAAACAACAGTGATTTTGGCTGTATCGACATTGTGTTCTACCAGCCAGCTCCTGACGGCCTCGCTCACTGCTACTATCTCCGTGCAAAACCGGCTGACGAACCGCCAGCCGAAGGCGTAATTAGGCAAATCCCGAGCATGCACTACCAGCTTCTTTCGCATCACAACGACGCCCGCGACGGCGACGGCGCCGGCATGAAGGCTGTTGGCGTGCACAATATCAGCCCTTGTCCTGAACAATATCCACAACACGGTCCAGCTTGCCCTGAGCCAGTAGACAAAGCCACCCGGTGAAAGCTACCTTCGCTGCGGCGGCTTGCAGAGCCTCTGAGGCTCGATTCCGTCGGCGGTAAGCTCCTGCCACAGGCGCCCGGGCCCCGGGCAGGCCACAATCGGAACAAACCTTCCGGATAAATGTCTTACCAGCAGCAGCAGACTAATCTCGGCTCCACCCATTTCGCCGGCCACATTGACAAACAGTACTCGATTCATAACGGTTGATACGAAACAACAGGGCTTCTCGCCCGGTTAGAAGTCTGTAAGACTCTACTTCTAACGGGGCGGGCAGTATCTCTATAAAAGGCGCAGCTAAGGGCCGATGTGTTGACAATGCTTCTGAAGAGAAAATGCAGGCGGCTTTTACCAGTTTTTAGTTTTTAATTTTTAGTTCTTAGTTAAGAATAAGCGACTCAAAACTCAACACTTAAAACTCAAAACTAAAAATGCCGGGTGGTGACAGATGTGACTTGACTACCTGCCGCCGGCACGCTACAATCGCCCTCAAAGCCACAGGAGAGCGTGCTGGTGGCGGCTTTTGAGACAATTTGACGGTAACAGTGTACGGAGCTGCGCTGGGATTGCCTGGCCGCCCCGGCTTTTATGTGATTGCTGAGAGACCCAATGAGCCAAAGACCCGGTGCTTACGATTTCAATGCCATAGAAAAAAAATGGCAGCAGTTCTGGCAGGAGAACAAGACCTTCAGTGCAGCGGACTGCGATAGCAGCAGGCCCAAGTATTACGTGCTGGATATGTTTCCGTATCCGAGTGGCCAGGGACTGCACGTGGGCCATCCGGAGGGATATACGGCAAGTGACATTTTTGCCCGGTACAAACGAATGCATGGTTTCAACGTGCTGCATCCGATGGGCTGGGACGCATTCGGCCTGCCCGCCGAGCAATACGCAATCCAGACCGGAACGAACCCAAAGGATACCACGCAGAATAACGTCGACAATATTCGAAGGCAAATCAAATCACTCGGCTTCAGCTACGACTGGGACCGCGAAGTAAACACCACAGACACTGATTATTACAGGTGGACTCAGTGGATATTCCTTAAATTCTTCAATAGCTATTTTGATGACGCCGAGCAAAAGGCCAAACCCATCGAAGAACTGCCGATACCGCGGGGCATAAGCGAAGCTGAAAGACAAAAGCACATAGATGACCGGCGTCTTGCCTACGAAGCCAAGGTCGCGGTCAACTGGTGTCCTGCGCTCGGGACCGTACTGGCAAATGAGGAAGTGATAGGGGGGCTCAGTGAGCGGGGCGGCCACCCCGTTGTCAGAAGGCCAATGCGACAGTGGATGCTTCGTATAACAAAATACGCCGAGAGACTGCTCTGGGACCTGGATGAAGTCGATTGGCCTGAATCGATAAAGAAGCTCCAGACCGATTGGATAGGCAAAAGCATTGGAGCCGACGTTGGTTTTAAGGTCGACGGCTTCGACGAGGTAATCCGCGTATTCACGACCCGGCCGGATACCCTGTTTGGTGCTACCTATATGGTGCTCGCTCCTGAGCATCCGCTTGTTGACAATATCACCAGCGAAGATAGAAAACAGGCAGTGGAGGAATATCGCCGGCAGGCAGCTACCAAGAGCGACCTGGACAGAACCGACCTGGCAAAAGAGAAAACCGGCGAGCCATTGGGCGCTTACGCAATAAACCCCGTCAACGGCCAGAAGATACCCATCTGGATTAGCGACTATGTACTGATAAGCTACGGCACCGGTGCAATTATGGCCGTGCCCGCCCACGACGAGAGAGACTTTGAGTTTGCCGAAAAGTTCAACCTGACCATTATCCCGGTGGTCGAGCCCGAGGACCCCGAACAGGCCGAGCTGGTCAGGCAGCGAAAGCTCTGCTTCGTCGGGGACGGCAAGGCTATAAACTCTGCTCAATTCAACACAATGCCCACGGCCAGGTTCAAGGAGGAAATCACAAAATGGCTCGAAGGAAAGGACCTGGGTAGAAAAACGGTCAACTACAAGCTGCGGGATTGGCTTTTCAGCAGGCAGCGTTACTGGGGCGAGCCGTTCCCCATTCTGCATCTCGAAGACGGTCGGGTCGTTGCCCTCGAGCAAGACCAGTTGCCCCTGCAACTGCCGGAGACCAAAAATTACAAGCCTTCCGGAACGGGCGAGTCGCCTCTGGCCAAAGTTGAAGAGTGGGTCAACGTCGCACTGCCCGACGGTACAAAAGCAAGACGCGAGACAAACACAATGCCGCAGTGGGCGGGGAGCTGCTGGTACTACCTGCGATACCTCGACCCTCACAATAAGCTAAAGCCCTGGGACGGCGAAAAAGAAAAATACTGGATGCCCGTCGATTTATACATCGGCGGCGCGGAACACGCGGTGTTGCATCTGCTTTACGCGCGATTCTGGCACAAACTGCTGTACGACCTGGGCTATGTCACGACAAAAGAGCCGTTTTACAAGCTGGTCAACCAGGGAATGATTCTGGGTGAAGACGGCCAGAAAATGAGCAAATCCCGCGGCAACGTGGTTAACCCGGACCATGTCATCAACGGCTACGGCGCAGATTCGATGCGCCTTTACGAGATGTTTATGGGGCCGCTCGAGGCCACGAAACCCTGGAGTATGCAGGGCGTCGAAGGGGTGCACAGGTTCCTGCAGAGGGTCTGGCGAATGATTGTCGATGACGATACAGGCAGACTCTGCGAAGCGCTCGAAGACGCCGACGCCGACGAGAAGACATCGAGGCTCCTGCATCAGACTATCAAAAAAGTCGGTGATGATATTGAAACTTTCAACTTTAACACGGCAATAAGCGCAATGATGATTTTTGTCAATCACCTCAACAAGGAACAGGTCAGGCCAAAATCGGTCGTCGAGAACTTCCTGCTTATTCTTGCTCCTTTCGCACCCCACATCGCCGAGGAACTGTGGCAAAGGCTCGGGCACGATGACACCCTCGCCTGCGAGCCTTGGCCGCAATACGACAAAGAACTTATCAAAGAGAAAGAAATAGAATTGGCCGTGCAGGTCAACGGCAGGGTGAGGGACAAAATAGTTGTTGCCGCTGACGCCGACGAAGAGCAAATAAGCAAGCAAGCGCTGGCCAGTGAAAGAATTGCCGCTGCTATTGCCGGAAGAGACCCCAAAAAAATAATCGTTGTCAAGTCAAGGCTGGTCAATATCGTGGTTTAAGTGGCCGGGTTCTGCCGATGCCTACTGAAATAGAAGCAAAGCTCAAAGTCGAGTCGCATGAACAAATCATCCGCAGGTTAAACGAGCTCGGAGCCGAGTTCATCAGCGACCACGTCCACACGGATGTGTACTTCGACGACGCGACCGGAAGCCTCGTCAAAACAGACAAGGCCCTGCGGCTGAGACGGCTGCTTGACGGGGACAGGCAGAGATTCTACCTGACTTACAAAGGCCCCAAAGAAAAAACCCAACCCAAAAAAAGACAGGAGATAGAAACAGAGGTAACCGACGGCAGCTCGATTGAAAAGCTGCTTTCCGCCCTCGGCTACCGGGAGGCGCTCTGTTTCGAAAAGAGCCGTCAAACCTGGCGGCTCGGCAACTGCGACGTCGCGCTGGATGAACTGGCTCTGCTGGGATGCTTTGTCGAGATAGAAGGGCCTGATGAGGAAGAAATCGCGCAAGCCCAAAGCAGACTCGGTCTCGCCGATTTGCCATACATTCAGGAAAGTTACGCATCACTGGTCGCAGAACAGCTCGGCCCTCAGACTTCGGGGGCGAAACCGTGAAACCTGACGATGGTTATGTCGCTTATATCGTGAACCCAAAGTCCGGCGCCAGCAGCAGCAAATTCATCGGCTGGCAGTTTAAGGACTACCTCGCAGCCAGGGGCTTTGACGTCCGGGTCAGCCTGACCAATTCGCTGGAGCACGCCTGTGAGCTGGCAACCGACGCGGCGGTGGACTACCATTGCGCCCTGGTGGTTGCAGTTGGCGGCGACGGTACTGTCAGGGAAATCGCACACGGCCTTGAAGGAAGCGACAAGCCTTTGCTCATAGTGCCGTGCGGAACCGAGAATCTGCTTGCAAACGAGCTGGGTTTTGACGAAAGAATCCAAACCATAATAAACACTTTCCAGGCCGGCCATATCCGACCTCTGGACTTGGGAAGCGCAAACGGAAAGTGCTTTACCTCGATTGCTGGTTTCGGCTTCGATGGGCAGGTGGTCAGGCGGGTGGCCCGGCAACGCAAAGGCCATATTAACCATCTGGACTACTTCTGGCCTATCTGGCGAACCTTCTGGAGTTACCGATTCGACCCGATGAGAGTCGAAGTGGACGGCCAGGAGGTTTTCGACGGTCGAGGCTTGGTCTTTGTCGGAAATATCTCGCGATATGCCGTGGGTCTCCAGATATTACACGATGCTGATTTCAGCGACGGCCTGCTGGACGTCTGCATATACAACTGTGTTTCCCAGGTTCGCCTGTTGAAGCATTCTTTGATGACCGCTTTCAAACAGCACACTTACGGCTCGGATGTCATATATCGCCAGGGCAGGGATATTCTTGTCAGTTCGGATTGTGCTGATATACCAACTGAAATCGACGGCGACCCAGGTCCGGCGCTGCCGGTGCATATAAAGGTTATACCGCAGGCAGTGAATTGTCTTGTGCCCGAAGGCGCCAAACCGGCCGGCATAAGAACGAGGATTGTCCGGGCACTCGGATAAAAGCAATATTATTGGTTACATAACGACGGCTCAACGGAAACAATACTTTCACGGCCCCGTGCCTTCGAGAATGCTCGGCCTGAGCCTCGGACTCGACATCGTACCATTCAAGGTCTGTACGCCCCGACTGTGCCAAGGCCGACCTTATCCTGCCTTGCCTCGATGCCGGTGACGAAGAGACCTTTTGCAAAGTGAATCGCCCGCATCAGGATATCAGTGTTGAAAAGCTCATTACTGGCCTGTGCGAGTTCAGAAACGAATACGCCGGACAAATCCGGCCTGACAGAGTGCAGCTCAATACTGCCGTTCGACCGGGCAGTCCAACACATACTATGCACAGCCGAAAACCTTCTATCAATGCTGAAACGCAGGCCGTGCGCCTTCAATCACATTTGCCTGGGGCTGAACATCGCCCGAAACGAAGACCGCAAATACCTCCGACAGTTGCAACAGCACGCCCTTAACGATTCAGTTGAGAGAGACGGTGCAACCTTTTTTATGGCAGCCAGGCCCCCCAAGTCCCGACGATAGGCCGCAGCACAAGGTTATAGTTATTCTACCTGCGGGCTTAATTCGGCACATTTCTCCCAATCAATTTGTAAAGCTGCCCGTCGTATTGGCCGATAAAAAGTTGTGGGCAACCCATTGGGTGTCCGCTTGGGGTATGTTTTGTGTACGGATGGCAGAAAACAAAGTTTGAACTTAAGTCGGTGGTTTTTCGACCGATAAACGAAGTAAAGATGTTCTTGAGGAAACCGGTCGGGGCAGGATTTTCCTGTTCGACTCTAAGTTAAAGATTAGCTCGGACGAAAATGAACAAGACCAAACGGCAACTGACACTCAACAAGGGCAGGCAAAAATATATTTTTCGCTATGACGCCGGCTGCGAAGACGAGCTGCTGGATACACTGATTGAGCAGGCGCAAAACAGCCAATCCGACTTTGACTGGTTCGATGCTGCCGTACTGAGCTTCAAATTGACACAGGCGCTTATCAGCCAGGCCGATGAGCTGTTGCACGAAAACGTTTGGGACTGACTAAAATAATAAGATTGCTGGATTGCTATTTTAGAACCTTGTAGATAACTTTCGAGTGTGAATAATTTAGGCGGGTAAATCATGGGAAAAAGTGCTGTCTGTGAAGAATTCATTAACTACTTGAAATTCGAAAAGCGGTTCTCGGAATACACTGCTAAATGTTACGGTGCGGACCTGGGTCAGTTCGAAGAGTTCCTGAGCTGGCGGGCCGAGCAAAGGTCGCCTACTGCCGAAGTCATCTCGCCGGAGGACCACCACGAAGCCGCCGATACTGTCGTGGCAGTCAAGACCGACGTGCGCAAGCAATCCGGTGTGACTATCGACCATCTTCTTCTTACCACGGCAACAGATGATGTCAGAGCGTACCTGGCTTTCCTCAATCAGAAGGACTACTCCAAGTCAACAATAGCCCGCAAGCTCGCGACCCTGCGAAGTTTTTACAAGTTCCTGGTCAAAAGAGGGCGGGTCGGCTCCAATCCAGTCACCCCCGTCAGGACGCCAAAGCAGGAAAAGAGACTGCCTCGCTTCCTCGAATACGAAGAGGTAAAGAGACTGCTTGAGACACCGCCGCTGCAGAACTGGCTCGGCGCCAGGGACAGGGCCATTCTCGAAACACTCTACAGCACCGGTATAAGGGTCAGTGAGCTCGTGGGCCTGAATATGGACGACGTTGATTTTCTTGGAGAGGTAGTCCACATCAGGGGCAAAGGTAAAAAGGAAAGAATCACCCCCATCAGCTCCTCGGCGCTCCAGGCTATCCAGCATTATATGGAGTTCAGAAACAAAAGGGCCCAGAGCAATGCGAACTTCGACTCGAAGGTCCTGTTTGTTAACAAGCACGGCGGACGCCTCAGCACCAGGAGCGTACGCAGGAAGATGGACAAGTACCTCAAAATGGCAGGCCTCGACCCGGCCGTCAGCCCACATACGCTCCGCCACAGCTTCGCGACCCATATGCTCAACAACGGCGCCGACCTGCGCAGCGTTCAGGAGCTGCTCGGCCATCAGTCACTGTCCACTACCCAGATTTACACACACCTCAGCACCACAAAGCTCAAAGAGGTTTACCAGAACGCCCACCCGAGAGAAGAAGACCCGAACGAGCAGGGCGGCCAGTGGTAACAGCCCGCAGCAACACGCAAGTCAAAAAAGCCGGAGTACGCTCCGGCTTTTTTTTGTACTCAACGCCGTAACTCTTTGCAAGCCCCAAACAGGCCAAAGCTAACCTCTGCGTCTTATTCGCAACAGGGCCAGTGCCCCCAGGCCGAGCAGTAAAACCGTCGCCGGCTCAGGAATAAGCCAGACTGAAGTCACATCCGCAGTTACCATTGTATCGCCCTTAGGGCCGAGTTCTATCCGCAAACCCCAGTCATACTCCCAGTCTTCAAGAATCGGCGGGCCCAACGGCAGCGCATCGCTCGAAAGGGCCATCCCGGAATAATCGTCAAGCTGCCATGAGATGTGGTCGACGGGGACTCCATTTGAAAGCGGCAGATTGTTGTAGCTAACCAGTACATGCCCATCCCACGTACCATTGCCAACGTTGATGAAGAACTCAGTATGATCGGGATCTGTTTGGAAAACATATGGCCCTGCGGTCAGTTCGAACCCGTAGGGCGCATTGTAGTGCCAGTACAAACCTGCACTCTCTGACGGATTACCATCAGGCGTGTCGGAATCATAGGTGTAAGTGCCCGTAATCGGGTCTCCAATGTTCAAGAGACCTTCCACCAGTAACCCCCTGTCGTCGATATGGCTCACCTCCGCGTTAATGCCTATTATGATTAGGTCAGCTAGGCCACAGCGTGGCACTGCGCCCCAAACCAGGCAACCAATCAGGGCCACTACGCTTAAACGCTTAATCATAACACAACTCCTGTTGATTCACTATTCAACCTTCGTGTGCTCACGCAAGCGAAGGATTGTGAGTATCCAACAACGCTTCCTTTAATACGGACACTCTGTAACAGCATATGTGAGGTTATATCCGAGACAGTCGTCGCCTAATCCAAGCTGGCCGTTAAGGTTTCTTCCCCAGACCCAGATTTGGCCGTATTTATCTATAGCCATCGAATACTGAAAACCCGCGTCTATGTACACAATATCGCTCAAGAACGTGTTTTCGTCGATTTTGACTTTCACGGCCTGCTCGTACCAGTCCTGAGTTGAGCCCTGTCCTATCTGGCCGTACTCATTATAGCCCCAGGCCCAGACGTAACCGTCCTTATCCAGGGCCAGCACATGATATTTCCCAGCCGATACAGCCACAATATCCTCCAAGTCGTCCCCCCCGTCCTGCTGTACCTTGAGCGGCCTCGGATGTGCATCATTGTCCGACGACCCTTGTCCAAGTTGCCCGCTATAGTTCTCTCCCCAGGCCCAGACGCAGCCTTTCTTCGTCTGGTGAGATTCTACAAATTCGCCAAGAGCAAATGACGAACCGGACAAACCGCCACCGCAGCTTACAGCGACATCAACAATGCCTGTGAGGTAACCAGAGTTCTCGCCGACAACCAGCACCGGCAGGTCACTGTCGTCGGTGCTGTCGTTGCCCAACTGCCCGACCTCGTTGTTTCCCCAGCACCAGACGTGCCCGCCTTCTGCCAGTTTCTCGAGCCCAATCGAATGGTCCACACCGGCATCGACATCCACTACGTCTGCCAGATACCCCGTGCCCGCCTCATCTTTTACCTGGACCGGTTCACTCTTGTAGTAGGGTGGCGTCGGCTCGCCGATACCCAACTGCCCATAGTTGTCCTCTGAACACTTGGTGGAGCCCCATGCCCAGGCGTCGCCGCTTTCGTCACAGGCCAGGGAGTACAGTCCCGTCCTGCCGGCGGCTACCTGGACAATGTCTTCGAGCCAATCGGAAGCTGAGCTCTGGTCTCCTTCTACAACCCGGATAGCTTCATAACTCATGGTAGTCGTCCCATCGCCCAACTGCCCATAATTGTTACAGCCCCAGGCCCAGACGTAACCCTCCTCATCCTGGGCCAGAGAATGCATGAAGCCCCCGTCGGCTTTGACAATTCTTTCCAGGTAATCTGAGCCCGTTGTCATATTGCCGTCATGCACTGCCACAAGGGAAGGACTGCCATCTGTGGTGTCACCAATCCCGAGTTGACGTGATGTGTTACCTCCGCAGGCCCAGGCAGAGCCGTCGTTTTGCAGAACGCGGCTGTGGTATTCTCCGCCGGAGACCTTCATGCCGAAATATTCGTAACAGCCCATATCCACGATTCCCGCGTCGCCGAGGCCTTCATCGTCGCTGGCGGGGTCGTCGATTATTCGTCTGTATCGGGCGATATCCGTGGTGCAGGTCATCGCATAAGTGCTGCCGGCATCGATGCAGGGACTGCCGGCGCCGGCTGGAAACGGCCCCTTTGATTTCAGCCGAAGCCCGTCGTCGAGATTGCCGAATATGCTGGCGGAACCCCGTGGGCTGGTCGGGTCGATAAACTTCGGGTCTTCGTCGATATTGCCGCCGCCGTCGGTGCCGAAGCCGGACTCCCAGTCGTCGCTTCCCCCGCAGCCTTCAATATCGCAGAAGCTGATAAGCGGTTTTCCAAAGTAGTTTTCTATCTCGTCGTAATTAACCGAGGCCGAATTGTCCCACAAGATGCAGTTTATAAGCGTCGGGGCGCTGTCTGAGCGGTTGCTGATAGCCCCCCCGTATTTGGCCGAGTTGTTGCGGAACGTACAGTTAATGAACTTCGGCAGGGTGTTTCTGTTGACAACGGCCCCGCCCCGGGTGGTGGCCGTGCTGTGGGTGGCGGCATTGTCGGCAAAGAGGCAGTTGCTTATGGTCAGGCCGGTGCAGTCACCCGAATTGGCCATGGCCCCGCCCACATACGAGCTTTGATTGTTATAGAAGAAGCAGTTTATTACCTCTGCGGTGCAGTTATACGCGTGAAATCCGCCGCCGTGCAGGTCGCTTTTATTGTCTTTGATGACGCAGTTACTTATCACGGGCGATGTCCCGTTGCAATATATTCCGCCGCCGTCGTAGTCGGGGCTTGAACCGTCGGCGTTGCCGCCGGCAATCGTAAAGCCGTCGAGCACCGCATTATCGGCGCCGGTTACTACATGGTAGCTCTCGTACTGGTCAGACGGAAGAACTATGTTACCGCTCAGTATCGTTTCGTAGTCTATAATGTCCCGGCTGCCGTCCGAAGCCTCGAACCCGCCGTAAACACCCACCCCCTCGACCAGTACAAACGACACCGACTCATTGTTTTCGGTGGTGGGCTTATAAGTGCCCTCGGCGACCCATATCTCATCGCCGCTGGCCAGGTTCGTGTTCTCCTCAGGGTCGAGCGCCTCTTGCAGGTCGTTGAAGGCCGAGGCCCATGTCAGTCCGTCCTCGCCCTCTTCTGCAGCGTCTTCGTCCACAAACCAAACCGTAGGTGATTCATACGCGCCGATGTCAACGTAAGCAGGGGTGCCATCGCCGTTATTCGTAGCGTTGTCGCTGTCCACCGCTTGCCTGCCGGTTATATCGCTACTTGGCCATGCAGAGCCGTTCGCCCGGTCCACGCAGGGGCTGTAGGCCATGATTTTGAAGCCGTCGTCCCAGGTGCAGAAGATACGGTCCGGCCCGGCAGGGTCGCCGGAGTTCACGAAAGCGGGGTCGCTTCGGATATTGTCGTTGCTGGTATAGTCGTCCTGGTCTATGTCGCAATAGCTAAAAGTTGGGTCCCCATTTTCATTCTCAAATATCTGCTCATTATTAGTCGCGTCGTTGTCCCAAAAGATGCAGTTTGTTATCTCCGGAGCAGAAAAACTTGTGCACCACATACCGCCGCCGAAGGTTTCCTTGCCATAGTGTTGCGCCGAATTGCGGCTGAACGTGCAGTTGGTAATATCCGGTTTGGCGTCCGAGCCCGATACAGCCATACCACCCCCCTTATCATGAGCCCTGTTGCGAACAAAAAGACAGCTTTCTATTGTGGCAGAACAGTTGTCAATGTACATTCCACCGCCGTCATAAGCCCTGTTTTCGGTAAATACGCATTTCCTGACCACCGGGTCAGCTTCCGCCCCGGTGATGTACATCCCGCCGCCTGCGGCCCAACTTTCTTCGCCAATTTCGTTACGCATAATCACACAGTTAGCGATTAAGGGCAGGCAGTTGTTGATGTAGATCCCTGGACTTCCCCGCATAATCGTAAAGCCTTCGACCGTCGAGGCCGCGTCGCCTGACCCAAAATCAAGCACCGCATCTGCATATTCACCGTCAATTATGGTCGCAGCCACCACTGCAGGGTCTGTCGGGTCCGTGCTTTTCAGCGTAATCTGCTCAGAACTGAAGTCAACTGTCTCAGGGTACCTGCCCCTGGAAACCATCACTACGTCTTGCGGACTTGTATTGTCGGGGTGGATTGCGTCACCAATCGTAGCATGCAGGCTCACCGTGGTGCCGGCGCGTACTATTTTTACATTATCGATATCGACTGAACCCGCGGCGTAATCTGAGAGACCATCGTTGTCAGTAACCTTTAGCCTGACTTGCCGGGTACCTCTCGTGGGGTATTCGTGCGTAGTGATGCCATCAAAGGCTCCGTCGGGCCAGGAGTGCGGCGTCTCGACGTAATCAGGTTCGAAAGTCCCTCCCTGGTAGTCAAAGTCCCACTCATACTTGGTGATGTAACCGCCGCCTACGTCATAAGAAAAATGCCCGTCAAGGGTTACCGTCTCGTGCCGCAGAGCTTTGACGGGACTGACTGTCAGGTTCGCATTCGGAGGACACCCACGCGCTTTACCGGCAACAACAGCTAATACCCCTACAGCAAAAACGATAGCCCCAGATTTTACCTTCATCCTTTTTCTCCCTACTGAGAACCGCTATGTCGACTCAGCCAGAACCCGGCGTACTTGGCTGCTTTGCATCTTGGATAGTCCCGGAGAAGCTTTTCGTAAGCGGCTTTTATCTTCACGTCCGCCTCCGATTCGGCGATGGCCGCGGATTTCTCAAGCTCCTCGTAATTGCGCCCGACCAGAAAAAGAGCATTCCATGCCGTCTCAAAGTTTGGGTATTCGTCAACTACTTTCTGGTACCAGTGTATCGACTTGTTATATTCGCCCAGTTTTCGGTAACAATCACCAGCCGAACGGTATGCCTTGGCGGCGGGTTCACACCCAGGGAAATCGTTGACGGTCCTCTCAAATAGACCAGCCGCCTTCCTGAAACAATCCATACTCTTATCCGTCAGGCCTTCATTTATCATTCGGTAGGCCCTCAGGTGATATTGAACCGCCATTTTGTAAACCACGACAGGCAAGTACTCGTGACCTGCAAATTCGGCGACAAGCGTCTCGATTGCTCCCGGTACCCCGCTGTCATCGTCCGATTCGACAAGAGACAGTATCTCTACCTTGCGAATATCGAGCGGTGCGTCAGTGGCCTCAGCGCTTGCAGCACAATGCTCGATTAGGTTGCCATAGACAGATGCGGCGCTGTCGAATTTCAGTAATTTCTCGTATCTGCGCGCGATCTCATAAAGTGCCTTGCGCAGCTTCGAATGCTGCGAAAAATGCCCAATCAATCGGCTAATCGCAGCTTGCGCGTTCGGCTCGTCTTGCAACCCCATATACGACAGTACGACTCCCTTCTGCGCTTCCATCGCATGTGTATCCTCCGGCCAGTGATCCAGAACGTACTGGTGCCACGGCAGTGCTTTTTCGAACCGACCCGCCTTGCGATACTCATCTGCCGTAGCATCGACGGCTTTTGCTATGTGCGTACTTGTGCTGAACTCGGTGGTTAGTTTTTCGATAGCGGCGGTAGTGCCGGCTTCATCGCCCATCAGAATACTCGACCGTGCCATCCCAGCCTGCGCCTCTGCCGCGCCCTCGGCTTCAGGCCACCGCTGAACTACGTATTGATATACCTCTCTGGCCTTAGCATACTTTTCCTCCTCGCGATATGCATCGGCAACGTGGTCGATTGCTTTTGGAAGGTCCTCATTCTCGCCAAACTGGGTTACAAGTTCATTAAACGCCACTTCGGTCTGCGGCTCCTTATCCCACTCGATATACAGTATGGTTAGTTTTTCCTGTGCCTTCAGCCCATCATTCGTTCCACCATAATCGCCTAAGATTTGCTTGTAAATCACCTCTGCCTGCTCATAATTGGCTTGGTGCTCGTAATCGTCTGCCTGGTCGAACAACACCGAGACATCCTCCGCAGATGCCTGGCACTTGTCCACTAGTAACGCGAATACGCCTCCCGAAAGTAACAAAGAGCATAGTAGGGTCTTGCTAAACATGACGCTGACCTCCGGTAAATGTGAAAGAATAAGGGTACAAATTGGAGCTATACCGCGTGCACTGTTCTCCACACGACCTTATTATAGGATGTGGAAAGGTCATTTCCAATTGCCTTTCAATAAATCATCTTACTTCATTTTAAGCTTCCTTCCAGCCGGTGTCAACCAAAATCTCAACAAATTATAAATTTTTTTTCCGCCAATATGTCGGGGCTATACTGCAAAGGTGGGATGGGTCAAGTATCCTGATTGCCCATGTACTCCGGCACAAGCCGTTTGATGTTTTCGACGATTCGTGCGTGGTCCTGTGTCCTGGCGACTTCGAGCAGCTCCTTTATCCCGGTTTGCAGTTCATTATGGTCCATAGGGATGTTATCCCAGACCACGATTTTGGAATGACGGGGGGGCTTCATATCCTCTCCCTTAATCGAAAGCTCCTCGAACAGTTTTTCACCTGGCCGCGGGCCGGTAATCACCATCTCGATATCTTCCCCGGGACGAAAACCGCTCAGCGTTATAAGCTCCCTGGCCAAATCCATAATTCCGACCGGCTCGCCCATATCAAGCACGAATATCTCTCCGCCCTTTCCCATAGCCGCTGCCTGCAATACCAGTTGCACCGCCTCGGGAATAACCATAAAGTAGCGTTTCATATCAGGATGAGTGATGGTGACCGGTCCGCCGGCGGCTATTTGCTTCTTGAAGATGGGTACCACCGAGCCTTCTGAGCCAAGCACATTTCCGAATCGAACCGTGACAAAGTGCGTTCGGCTTGTGTTGCTCAAATCCTGGACGTACATCTCGGCAATTCGCTTGGACGAACCCATAATACTGGTGGGGTTGACTGCCTTGTCTGTGCTTATCATCACAAAGTTGCCTGCTCCAAACTTGTGTGCGGCGTCGGCAACAACCTTTGTGCCTATAACGTTATTCCTGATGGCCTCTCCGGGGTTCAGCTCCATCAGCGGAACGTGCTTGTGTGCCGCAGCGTGAACAACCACCTGGGGCTTGTACCTCTCGAACACTTCGGCGACCCGGTCACTGTTGGTAATGTTGCAGATTATCGCTTTCGTCGAAATGTCCTCGAACTCCGAACGTAGCTCGCGTTCT
Source organism: Planctomycetota bacterium (assembly GCA_030607345.1). The sequence goes on from JAUWKC010000003.1 coordinate 18,645, forward strand.
ATGTAGAACAGGGGGTTCTCAGCCTGCTCGATAAGCAGCAGCAGCTTCGGTTTGAATTTGCAGACCTGTCTGCACATCTCCGAGCCGATAGAGCCGCCGGCGCCCGTGACAAGAATCGTTTTGTCTTTGAGGAAGCCTTCGACCAGGTCCAAGTCAAGCTGGACCACCTCTCTGCCCAGCAGGTCGTTAATGTCGACATCCCGAATCTCCGAGACGCGGAATCTGCCCGAAGCGATATCGGTAATTGACGGGACCGTGCGGAAGCGAATCTTCGTGCCCTCGCAGACCTGAATAACACGCCGCAATTGCTGGTGGCTCGCCGAAGGCATGGCAATAGCCATTTCTTCGATGTTGCGCTGCTTGGAGATAGTCGGCAGTTGCTCAACCGTGCCGAGCACCGGTATTCCGTGAATACTGAGACCCTGCTTGCCGGGGTCGTCGTCGATAAAACCCACAACCTCGTATTGGGCAACCGACATACGGTGTATCTCTCGCAGCAGTGCCTCGCCGGCGTTGCCTGCTCCGGCTATGACAAATCGTTTCAGTCGGCCGCCCTCGACCGTGCGGAACTCCTCGTAGTATAATCTTACTAACATCCGCAGCCCGGCCAGCATCATGACTGTGATAAGCAAATCAGCCACAAAGACCCCTTGGCTTACCAGACTAAGCTTGCCGAGGTTTCTCCTGAGCGGCTCGATATACATAACGAGTGTCCACAAGGTCACGATAAGCAGGGTGCTGACAAGGGAAGCCCGCAGAATGCCCGTGAGGTCTGATATGCCCACATACCGCCACCAGCCGCGATACTGCCTGAAAAGGCCGAAGATAACGACCTTTGTCACAATGAAAAAAAACAGCAGAGGAAAATACTGCTCGACAAGCCAGCTACCAAACTGCATGTTGTGAGCCAACAGGAAAGATATCATTAGAGAAGCAGCAAAAATACCTACGTGGGCCAGGAGAATGAGAGGCCTGCGAAACCTGAGCAGCGCA
>JAUWKC010000051.1 GCA_030607345.1 Planctomycetota bacterium
GCCGACAAAACCGGAAGCTCCAGCAACAACACCATCGGATTCTACGGTGCACACACCGACTACACCACCGCCGGAACCTATGACGTCGAGGTGACCGTAGGCGGCGGCGCCATCACCAGCGCAAAAATCAAGCTCGCAACCGAATCAACATACCGAGACGCAACAGTCATCGACAATATCATTATGGGTGACAGCTCCTTTGACGATAACGGCGACCCCGTGTATCCCGAGAACGGCCTGCAGCTAAGCGTCGACCTCAGCCAGGACGGAACCTTCACCGCCACCGTAAGGGTCAAGCAGGGCTTTGCCGGCGCCGTAGAAGACGCCATCGACCGAATGATAAAGGCAACCACCGGCTCAATACAGATTGACCAGGAGCACGTCGGAGATATTATAGAGCAGATTCAGGACAAAATTGAAGCCGAAGAATACCGACTCACCCAAAAGGAAGACAGACTCATCGGCCGCTTCGCACGCCTCGAAAAAACTCTGGCCCTGATGCAAAACCAGTTGGCCGCGCTGGGCTTAAATAGTCTTTAAGAAAGCCCGTGACAAGTCACCACCCTTAGAACCGCCAAAAGCCCTCACACCACCCCGGCAAAAGCCTCCGATGGCCTGTGAACCTTACACCCACGGCTGATAAGCAGTTCTTCAAAACGTCTGCTGCGGCCCGGCTCGCCGAAAAGTAAAGCTGCCTCAATAAAATCGTAGATTGCTTCACAGCCGCCTACAGACTCTATATTCGGTGCGTAAATAATCACCCGCTCAAAACGACCCAAAAGGGCCATAATCACCTTTTTCAGCTTCGAATGTGAAATCTTAACCTGACCGGTGCAGAGGTTGCCGGCAGGCAAAACCCAAAGATTCTCGATACATGTCCGCATCACACGCCTGCTTTGACCGCCCTCCAGCCCCGGCTCGAGTTCGAAGACCTTCGCTATCGCATCCCTTTCTCCATCAAGGTCCACCAGCAAACAGCGTCGGCCGTTCTGAGCCAACCGCACCGCAACATTTACAGGTATTGTCACCGGAAGCTCCGAGACTTCTGTCGCGCCCATTAGTATCGTCCTGGCCTCTTTGCCGGATTCCTCTTCAATCAATCCGGCGAGCCAGTCATAATCTTCGCAGTCGTAACCACATTCGTCGATGCCGGCGTCGATGCTTTGCTCATTTTCAGTTGCTTGTTCATTTGCCGAACACCTGGCCTCAACACAAGACGTCTTGTTGACGACCGTAATCGCCCGGGAATCTGGAACCTCGACAAATTCCGCGGGCAGCTCCTCTTGAGATGTTGCGCTCGCTTGCACCTCTCTGGCCATAACTTCAATTCTCCGCTCGCCGGGCTCTTCAAACTCTACCTCGTCACAAAAAGCAAGCCGGCTTTTTTGCACCAGCCTCTTTGATGACAATATCGTAAGCAGAGAGCTCAACTGTATCACCATCCACGCCCCCAGTGCCGCCCTCACGTACGCCTGCGCCGTCAGTGCCGAACCTGCCGGTCCAACCACCGCCCCCGCCATCAGTGAACCCACGAACGTAAAAATCAAAACCACCAGCTCAACAACAGCGCCGCAAAGAACGAATCTCCCCGCTGTGCCCATCGCAGCATAAAAACCACCCGCCTCGGCAGCCTTGCTTCGTAACTGCTCGCACTCCTGCTCGCTGATGAAGCCGAACCTTAGAGCGTCTGCACTGCCGTTCGCTTCAAACGCGGCAATGTCCGAATTGAACTCACCGCCCGCCCGCACAACGTAGCTGACCGCTTTGCAAATCGTCCCGAATACTACAATCGCTGCTATGAAGAAGACGAAAATTGACGCAATATAATGCTCGCCCGTAACAAAGCCACCGAACAAACTGACCACCGTGCCCGCATCACCGCGAAGAAATATCAGCTTCGATGAAGATATGGCAAGACCCATACGCAGCGCCGTGACCACAACAATCAGCAGAGGAAAGCTCCGAACCTCCGGGACCTGACGCGCCGAAAAAGCGATTATCAATACCGCCGCCGTCAGGCACATACTCAATACGACCAGCACGTCAAGAACACAAGGCGCCACCGGAAGTATCAACCCGGCAATTACCACAGCGACGCCCGTAATAAAAAGTACGCCGGGACGGACGCTGTTGCGTCCCGCGTGCCGGAGACAGCCGCTGTCGCAGACTGTCCCGCAGCCGCATTCGTCATCTGATAAATTGTGTACGCTGTCCTGCTTCACCGTGTCGATTCTCTCTTCACCTCTTACTATGCCGCAGCCGATATATCATTGCCAGAACCTCCGCAACCGCCACATAGAGACTCTGCGGTATGAAACTGCCAATTTTTACCGTCGCATATACAGCCCTGGCCAGTTCCGGCCTGCGCAAAACCGGCACGCCATGTGCCCGCGCAACCTGTCTTATTCTTTCGGCAAGATGGTCCGCACCTTTGGCCACCAGAATAGGTGCTTCCATCTCATCGGCCTCGTAACGCAATGCCACCGCAACGTGAGTCGGGTTAACCAGAACCACGCTTGCCTTCGGAACCTCAACCGAAATCCGACGAAGCGCCATCTCGAGCTGCGCACGCCGAATCCGGCCCTTCATCTCCGGGGAGCCTTCGTAATCCTTGCGCTCCTGCTTGACCTCCTGGCGGGTCATCTTTAAGTCCTTGATGTACTTCCACTTCTGGTAGAACGCGTCCGCAACACCTATCACAAGAATCGCACCACCGATTCGTATCATCAAACCGAATATCAGCTTGCCTACAACCGTTACTATCTGGCCCGTCCACGCCCACCTTAACGCGGCAAATGTCTCCAGCCGGCTGCGAATATACAGCCACACAATCAGACCCACAAAAAACAGCTTCACTATCGCTGTCAGAAGTCGAACCATCGATTTTGCGTTAACCAGTTTGCCAAGTCCCGTCGCAGGACTTATCATATCCCACTTGATTTGCAAAGCATCCGGAGCAAAATTTAGACCGCTGACCGCGGCGCCGGCCAGCACCGATGCCGCCACGAGACAAATTAGAATAGGCCAGATGGCCTCTATAGAACCAGCGAGCTTCATTTGCACAAAACCCATAAACGCCCGGCTGTCGGTAAAAACGCCCGGATTACCGGACATACCTTGCTTCATCTCGGTGACAAAATAATCCAGCAGCCCCGGCGCCAACAGAACAACCGCACCAACCAGTACCAGAAGGGTCGCCGCAGACAGCAGTTCCTGACTCTGGGCGACCTGGCCCTTGAGCCTGGTTTTCTCCAGTCGCTTTGCTGTTGGCTGTTCTGTTTTTTCAGTAACCGGCTTCTCCGGCATAATCCGTCGCCTTTCAGACTATCAAAACCGCAAACCGACCACGAAAACCTCGCTCGCACGCCAGGTTCGGATGTTCAGCCAAAACCATGTAACCGACCTTATGCTTTGCCGACGCCGCCAATTCTACGCCCAGTGCCGGAAAACAAAGGCTCACAGCGGCAGCACCTTGCCGAGCAAATCGGAAAACTCGCTCACAAACCGGCTCAGCAGCGGCAAGAATATCACCGCCATCAGCAGACCAAGCCCGACACGCATCGGAAGACTGACAAACAAGATGTTCATCTCCGGCACTATCCGGGCCAGAACTGCAAGAACAACCAAAAGCAGCAAAAACGCTGCAACCATCGGCGCAGACAATCGAAGCCCGGCCACCAGCATAACCGAGCCTGCTTCCACAACGCCACCGACAAGAGCCGAAATCCGCAGAGGTCCACCCACCGGAAACGCCGCGTAGCTCCGAGATATCGTCATAAGAAGCAAATGGTGACCGTTGGCGCTTAGAAACAAAATCATAAATATCATTTCCAGCAAACTGCTCAGGGGCTGAGAACGCTCGCCGGTAAGTGGGTCAAGCACCTGGGCCATCGCAAGACCCATCTGGCGCTCCGCAATACGACCGCCAAGCTTCACCGCCGAAAACAAAAAATTCGCAATCAGACCGAGCGCCAGACCATACAAAGACTCGTTCAATATCAATAATACCGCCTCCACTACACAGACCCGCTCCGCCTCAACACCAACCTGGGTCACCGTTGAAAAAAAGACCGAAAGAAGCACCGCCATCGAAACTTTCACTCTTACAGGGATGCTCTTCCAGCTAAAAAGCGGCAAGACCAGAAAGAACGCGGAAACCCTGGTCAAAATCAGCGTAAAACCCAGAAGCTTCGAAATCATCAGCTCCATATTTCAGTGACCTATATTCTGAACGTAACTGAAAATGTCGGTTGTGAACTTGAGAATCACCTCCAGGCTCCAGCCGCCAAAAAGAAGTATCACTGCTCCCACCGCCAAAAGCTTCGGTACTATCGTCAGTGTCATATCACGTATCGAAGTGACCGCCTGAAGAAGCGTCACCACTAAACCGACTATCAAGCACGTAAGCAGAATAGGAGCCGCCAGAAGAAGAGCGGTCTCCAATGTGTACCGACCGAGATATAAAGCAAAGCTGCTGCTCATCTCTGTTACTCTCCTCAATTCAATCGCGTCAGTTGAAACCTAAGCTGAGACTTTTTGCCAGCAGACCCCAGCCGTCAACCAAAATAAATAATATAAGCTTCAGCGGAAGAGATACCATCACCGGTGGCAGCATCATCATCCCAGCGCTCAGAAGAACACTGGCAATAACCATATCCACCAACAAAAACGGTATGAACAAGAGACAGCCTATCTCGAACGCCGTACGAAATTCGCTGATAATAAACGCAGGCACCACTATATGAAGACCAAGCTCCTGCGCACTCGACGGAGGCTCAATCTTGGCCATCTTCACAAAAAGAGCAAGGTCCGCCTTCCGGCTCTGACGAAGCATAAACTCCTTCATACACTCGCCGGCCTGGCCCACCGCAGTCTGAAAATCTATCGAATCAGAAAGATAAGGCTGAATCGAAACCTCGTTTATCTTCGAAAAGGTCGGCGCCATCGTGTACAGCGTTAAAAACAACGCCAAACCTATAATCGCAATCGTCGGTGGTATCGTCTGCGTCGTCAACGCCCGCCGAACAAATGCCAGCACAATAACTATCCGGGTGAAGCTCGTCATCATAACCAAAAGGCTCGGCAGTATCGCCAGACCGCCAAAGATAATCACTAACTTCACCGGGGTCGACCAGTCTTTACCTGCCCCCTTCTCCGCCGTCGCTTTATCCAGAACCGTCATCAAATCGCCAAGGCTCGGAACAGAATTTCCGTTCGTCGTCGCCGACGAATCCTTTCCGCCTGACAACGCAGACAGGTCCGGCGGAGTAATCTGCCCGAACTTGTCCCCATCAGCACCAAGACATAAGCCGACCGGTGCTGTAAACAAAAGAACAACAAAAACGCTTCTAAAAAACTTATGTGTCATCTGTCTTCACAATCACTTGAAATGCAGGCTCATCCCGGAGTCCGAAACCCCCGGGTTTGCTTGCAAATACGTGCTCAACTCAAATGTGCACCCGGAACCTGCTCATTTTCCACTGCCGCCAGGTCTCCCGCTGTAACAGCATCCGTGACGTCGGCCAATACCCTGATGTTCTCGTTCGTGCTGCCTATCAACAGCTTCCTCTCGCCTACGCCAACCAGGTGAAGAACCTTGCGCGGGCCAATGTGGGCCGTCTCCATAATCCGAATCTCCCTGCCGGAAAGCTTCGTAATCCTCGTGCCGAATCTCTTTGATGCATAACTTGCACCCACCCAAAGGCCGACCACAACCAGCACCAGTACAATCATCTTAAAAAACAGCTCGCCGGCGCCGGAACCCGCAGGGTTCTTACCGGCGAAATTCGGGTCCATTGTAAACAGCAGCCTCGTGCCGGTCCCCGAATTGCTGTTAAGTCCCTCCGGATTTGCCGACGTCGCTGTCAAGCCCACTGCGGCGGCATCGTTGCTTGCTGCAAAGCCTTTGCCGGCAGAAGCCGACAACATCACCGCTCCGCTGCCCACCGCGGCTACCGCCACAAAAAAAACCGCCTTCTTCACATACCGCGTCACTCTGAAACCCAACAAAAAAAGCCGTCACACAAACACTACACACCAACCACAAAACCACATTAGCATTAGTAGCGATGTGCAAATGGCGTGCCGAACCCAACTACGCCCGTTGTTCTGCTCAAAACAGCGGTTTTGACGCAAAAGCAAACAAAGACTCGAACAGCCTGTCGAAAATCTTGACAGCTCTGTATAGGTTCTCGCCGGATTATCCGGTCGCTTACCGACCGGGCGGACCCCGCCTTGACCTCACTGCGACCTCAGAACCGCAACCAGAATCTGAGATTCTGCCGAAACAGTGCTGTCGGACAATATCCAGTCGCCCCCGGGCCCGGCGCCCCAGGAATAAACCGGCCGCTCGTAACCGCGTGGGAACGTTCCTCTCAGAAACTCCGCGACAACCTGTGCCCGCCTCGCCGACAGTATATACTGTTTTTTCTCCCCTATCCGCTCACGTGCCAGACCAAGCACATAAAACTTAACGGACCGAAACTCCGGCGCCTGCTGAAAATCCAGGCTCAAATCCCGTAGAAGCCCTTTCGCCGATTCGTCCAGGCCCCATTGACCCACGCCAAAATGAATGTCGGTGACCGAAAAGCTCGTTTTCGCCCCCGTTAACTCCGAAGGCATCGTATCAACCGACTCGGCAATTTTCTTGAAAACGCGTCGAATCTCTTCTTCATTCGCATCGATAGTCCTGCCGTCGTACGACTCGTCCGGCCGCTCTATGAAATACTTGACCTTGACGTGACCGAAGTAAGGCTTCTGTACCCCACCAAAAAGCACGCCAACTCCGAATTCCTGTATCGACGCCAGAAATGAATCCCGCCCTTTAGAATAAAGCTCCGGGTCCTGAAACTTCGCCAGACTCATCAGCATCACAAAGAATGTGAGAAGCAGCGTTATCATGTCCGAGTAGGTAACAATGTAAGCCGGAACTTTAGGGCCTTCTTCTCTTCTCGAACGACCTCGGCGGCTCAATTACAAATGCTCCTTTCCAAAAGGGTAATCTCGACTACACGCTCACCTGCGGTTTCCTGACCGGCCTGGCCCGCGAGCTCAAGATTTTCCTGCCCCATTATGCCCCATTTTGATATGTTAAAGCGCCCCTTGTCCAGCCGGCCTTTCGTCGTAAGATACTCCACCACCGACCAGGCACGCCCAAGCCCGTCGCTGTTGTTGCCGCCGATATCCCCCGGACCACTTTCGCTGACCACTGTCCTGTTCGGGACCTTTTTTAAGAGCAGCGCCATAGACGAAAGAAGCCTGCGCCCTTTCAGCGAAATTATCCTGCCCTTTCCCCAGAATATCCGGTTCGACGGAACGACAAACACGTTCAGTTGGCGAAAATCCTCCGGTTCCGTCTCTTCTTCCGAATAGTCTTGCTTGCCACTTGCCAGGGTCGGTTTCTCGCTGCCTTTGTCCAGTTCTTCGGTGTGCTGTATCTGCTCAGTCGGTAAAAACGCATCCTTATCCCCCCTAATATTCGGACTCACCGAAGGGAGACTGCCTCCGAAAATAATCTTCAATTTCAGAAATTCTTTCTCATCGAAAGATGAAAAACTCAGAAGCAGTACGAAAAACGTCAAAAGAAGTGTCATGCAGTCACTGAACGTCACCATCCATTCAGGGGCGCCGCCGGAGTCATCATTTGATTGTCTGGCCCTGCCCTGCATCACACAGTCGCCTTCACTTCCTGACGCCTGCCCTGGGAAACAAACACCTGCATCTTCTCACGAACAGCCGTGGGATTATCTCCCTTTGCAATGGAGCAGACGCCTTCACGTATCATCTCCATTATGGTTGTCTCGGCCTGAGAATAAATCCCCAGCTTGCCCGCCAGTGGAATAAAAATCAAATTTGCCGCCAACGCCCCGTAAAACGTTGTCAGCAACGCCACCGCCATCCCCCCGCCGATACTTTCAGGAGAGTCCAGGTTCCTTAACATCTGAACCAGCCCGATAAGCGTCCCTATCATACCAAAAGCAGGCGCCGCAGAGCCCATAAACTCCAGAATCTTTTTGCCTTGACCGTGACGGTCCTGAAGGTATTCAATCTCGGACGACAAAAGCTCACGAATATCCCCCGGCTCTTGGCCGTCAACGAGCATCTGCAAACCACGCGCAAAGAATATGTTGGGTATCTTGCCAATCTCCTGCTCCAGGGCCAGAGCGCCGTCTCGCCTGTTTATCGCCGCATAGTTGACCATCTGTTGAATAAGCTCCGATTGAGGCGGTATCTTCGCAATTATCGTCTTCTTGATTATCGAAAATATCCCCAAAAACTGCGGCAGAGAAAAATGAATCAAAGTCGCGCAAAGCATCCCGCCAATCGTAATCCCCATCGACGGAAGATGAATAAATACCTGCCAGCCGCCGCCCGTGACAATCGCCGTAGTAATCACCAGGAAACCGAAGAGTATGCCAACTATTGTTGCAATATCCATAAGGCCGTTATTCCTCTGCTATTCGCTTCAAATGCTCACAAAGAAGTGCCGCAAGTCTCGGCTCGGAATTGACCAGCTCAGCCAAGAGCTTGGCCTTGGTCCTCTCCGTCATGAAATATAAAATCTTCACAGCGTCTGCAATGTTACTGTTCTTGCCTCCGAAAACCCCGGCCTTTGAACCAGCGCCTCCGCCGGCACACATGCTGGTTACTATCTTGCTTGCGCTGGTCGCATCCATCTTGTCGTAAGCCGCCGCTATCGATTTCAGATTCGCGTTCTCCGTCGCGGCAATCTCAAGCC
>JAUWKC010000215.1 GCA_030607345.1 Planctomycetota bacterium
GAAGAAGTCCGACAAGGCCGCCGATTACGCCGCCAGGACAACGCATTTAAGAAAGCAAACCGGAAAAATAATCGCAACAAAAAGGTGGTAAGCCAGAAGCGCCGAAAGCAACCGGGACAGCGAGTTTTCAGGGTTAGTGTGAAAGCCTGAACGTCTCCTTAATTTCGTTGATAAGAAGTGAAGCTCAGCGGCACAAGTCAGGTGACGTTGAGTACGGGTTTTTCCTGAAAGCGGACTTTGGCTTCACCGATGAGGTAGAAGCTGCCCGTGATACAAATCAAGTCGCCCTGGCTGACGGCGCTCTTGGCCAATCGCAGCGCTTCGCCGAGACTGTTGGCCGTCTGGTACATCTTTCCGCATATTTCGGTGTACATCTCGGCGAGGACATCCGGCGACACGGCCTTTGGCGAGTTGCTTCTGGTGAAGATAACCTTGTCGGCCCCGTACTGCAGTTGCCGCAGCATTCCGTCAAGGTCCTTGTCATTATTGCAGCCGAAAATCACGACCATAGAATCGTAGGGGATATTCTGTCCGATAGCATATATCAGCGCGCGAATGCTGGCGGCATTATGGGCGCCGTCTATCATAATTCGTGGGTCGCTGCAAATCATTTCCATTCGCCCAGCCAGCGTGACCTTGCTAAGGCCGTCCGTTGCTTTTTCGTTATCTATCTCATAGCCGCTTGACTTTAGCTTGTCGAGCATAGCCAGAGCCAGGCCGCAGTTGATGGCCTGATGCCTTCCCTGCAATGGTACCCGCAGATGCTCGAATTTGCTTGTGGGGGTAGTCAGGCATATTCTGGTGTGGGGGCCGTGCTCCCGCGACGTCTCGAATCGATACGAGAAATCAATATCGTCACCGGTTACGCTCAACGGTGCTTTTACGGTGGTAGCCTCTGACTTAAGGACTCGCAATGCCAGCGGGTCCTGCTGGACAGTGACAATTGGTATACCTTGTTTGAAGATACCTGCTTTTTCCTTGGCGATGCTGTCGATAGTCTTGCCGAGCTGGTGCTGATGGTCGATACTGAGACTGGTTATGCCGACAACTTTCGGTTTTATCACGTTCGTACTATCCAGTCTGCCTCCCATGCCGGTCTCCATCACGGCGATGTCCACCTTCTTGTCAACGAAGTGCATAATCGCCAGGGCGGTCATAATCTCGAAGAAAGTGGGGCTTCCGTTCTTCGCCATTTTCTCAACGGGGCTGTGGATGCGGTTGAGCAAACCAAGCATTTCCTTCTCAGCTATCATCCGCGAATTGACCACAATGCGCTCGTGGAAGCTAACCAAATGAGGCGACGTGTACAAGCCCACGGTATAGCCGTTGGCCTCGAGCATTCTCGCGAGCATAGTGGCGGTGGAGCCCTTGCCCTTTGTACCGGCTATGTGAACCGCATGCAGCTTCTTGTGAGGATTGCCGAGCAAAGACATCAGCTTTTGCATTCTGCTCAGGTCAAATGTGGTAACGTTGTAGCTTAGCCGCGTCTGAGTTTCATAGTCCGTCTTGCTGAACAAATAGCTGACAGCCTCTTCGTACCTCTTGAAGGGCCTCTTGGAATTAACCTTGGCCACTTTTGAAGAGGTTGTTCCTGTTCGTTTCTTCCGAGTTAGTTTTGTTGTCTTTGACATAAACCCCCTAATCTATCATTTACGCACGCCCATGTCAACCATGCAGGACCACAAAAAGGCAAAAAGGCCCTGTTGACCGTGTGGCTTATTGTCGTAACCTCTTGTCAATAAGGGCTTTATGCAAATTAGTTTTTGTTTTCCTTCGGAGGGTCTAATGGTCTATCATTAGTAACAAGTTGGCGTATAATTAGCCATACTTATTAACGGCTGTTGTTGGTTCAAGTTGCGCTGCGTCGGGCGCTGTGTTCGCGAGCTGGGTTGACACACCCTTTGAAAATGGCTAAGGTCGCAGCAGAAACCTTGGTGTCCTTGTCGTGAAATAGCCCGGTGATTGCGGACGCCCAAATGAAGTGCACCGGTAATTTCGAGGAGTTGGTAATGGACTATGATAAGTTTATTGCCGAACAGATAGCTTACATAAAGGATACCGTTGGAGACGCAACGGCGATTAATGCCCTCAGCGGAGGGGTTGACAGCTCTGTTGTAACCGTTCTCGGACACCGTGCGCTGGCCGAGCGGCTCAAAACGGTCTTTGTCGACAGCGCACTGATGCGACAGGGCGAGCCCGAACGGACGGTTGAAATCTTCGCCGGGATGCAGATACCGGTGGAGCTGGTGGATGCGCGGCAGGAGTTTCTTTCTGCGCTGGCAGGTCTTACAGACCCTGAAGAGAAACGCCAGGCTGTCACGGACACGTTCTACTCGAAAGTGTTTGCCCGCCTTGTTAAGGAATCCGGTGCGAGGTTTCTGCTGCACGGCACCATACTTACGGATATTGAAGAGACCGTAGCGGGAATCAAGCGGCAGCATAATATCCTTGCTCAGCTTGGTATAGATACTCAAGCAGCTTACGGCTATTCGGTGCTTGAGCCTCTTAAGACGCTTCGCAAGGACGGCGTACGGGAAGTGGCAAAGCTTCTTGGTCTGCCGTCGGAGATTTCGCAGCGAATTCCGTTTCCAGGCCCGGGCCTGGCGACTCGCGTTGTTGCTGAAGTAACTGCTGAGCGTCTCGAGACCGTTCGAGCCGCGACCGCTATTGTCGAAGAAGAGCTCGCCGACAGCGGGGCTTTTCAGTACTTAGCGGTTTTGCTGAACGACCGTGCCACCGGCATCCGAGACAATAAGCGCGAATTCGGTCAAATCATTGTGGTGCGCTGCATCGAAAGCACCGACGCCAGAACGGCAACAGCCACGCCTTTGCCCTGGGATAAACTCAACCGTATTTGCGAGCGAATCACACAAATGAAGGATGTCAACCGCTGCCTCTACGACATGACGCCAAAACCACCGGCGACCATCGAGTATATTTGAAGCTGCCACAAAAATAAAAAAGGGGAGAGCATATTATGCTCTCCCGTTTTTCATTGTGGCTCTTCACTTTTTGGGTCTTTAGCCATCTGCCTGCTGCGCCCTACGTTTCGCTCTGCCTTGTGTGCATTACCCAAATGTCAGGCTCAACAAGCTCAAGCTAATTTGGCCGGACAGGTCGTCGGAGCCACTTAGCTTTTATTCATTTTCAGCAATCGGCAGGAGCGTCTAAATCACTTGAATTTTTCTGCGTGGGCCCGGCAGCGGCACAGTTATGCCTGGCCAATTTAGAAAAGCCCTCGGCAGGCAGGGCGGTTCGCGCCCTTTTTTGACTTGCCCAGAGTCCGGCCCGCCCGGCTGAAATACCCTTCCAGAACTATGCGAGATTGCCCTGATTAGCCCCGATAACCGGTAACTTGCACTGCGGAAAAATCTTTTTGAGATGCTAAAAAAAAGTGAGATTTTTCTTTACCTTAAGCCCTGGCCGCACGGATGCGAAAAATATTTTTCCCCTGTCGGCCTTGCTGTTGTAGATTATGGCCGGAGCCAGCAGCTCCTAATTGACACAGACGCCGGTTACTATGGTGTGCAGATTATGAGCGAACAGAGAAGAGCCTATTTTTACGCCGCCGCGGCGGTCCTGCTTTGGTCCACGGTGGCCTCGGCGTTTAAGGTCTCCCTGCGTTACTCAGATGTTCTGTGCCTGCTGTTCTGGGCGTCGCTGGTTTCAACTTTTGTGCTTTTTTGCATCGTCCTGCTCAGCGGAAAGCTGCCCCTGCTGAAGGTTTGCTCAGGGGCCGGGCTTCTGCGCTCCGCTCTGCTGGGGTTTCTCAATCCTTTCTGCTATTACGTTGTGCTGTTGAAGGCATATTCGCTGCTGCCTGC
>JAUWKC010000321.1 GCA_030607345.1 Planctomycetota bacterium
TCGGGGTGAGCTTTCCCCGGCTTTTTAATACGCTCGGTGCAGCGGTCCTGGGCTTTTTGTGCGGCGTTCTGTTGTGGAGCTTTGTGGCGATTTTGATATATATGAGCCCGATTTCGCAGAACAGCGCAGTCAAGGCAGTGGGTTTTGACGCGAAGGCCAGGGAGACGACGGTATCGTGTATCTGCCGATTTTGCGGTATTGTGCACCGATTCGCAGCATCGGACAAAAGGGATGAGACGGTTCGGGATGCTGTTAACAAACTATTGGAGGGGGCCGAACCTGATGTTCCGGATGTGAGTGAGCCGCCGGCGGAGCCGAATGAGCCGGCGGGCAATTCAACAGACAGGGCGAGAGAGTTAAAGGGGTCAGGAATCTTTTTTGGGTCTGCCTCTTGCCCTCAGCCTGGTAGGAAATCTACCACAGTTCTCGGTATCAAGCAGCCGGCCTGGCAGGATGGATAACTGCCCATAGGGCCAATCTCATATTAGGACAGGTCGTAAAAAAAACCCAACCGCTCAGGTCGGGCTTTAACTTACTTACCTTTGCCAAACCGGCAAATCCAGCCTGGTAGGATGGACAGTTCCTTTGCACATGCAACAAAGCTGTGTTATCCGCCTTTGCTGCGTCGTTCTTCCTGCGCCTTTTTTCGGTTCTCCTCTGTCTGGCTATAACCGCACTCCGGACATCTGTCGGCGAAGTCGCCCGTTCTCATCGTCTTCTCGAAAACCAACTCGCATTTACACTTAACAGCCTCAACCGTCGACAGCTTGCCACATTCCTTGCACGGCATCGGAGGTACAAGCAGCTCACCAGGATGCTCTCTGGCATAGTTTTCCTGGTATGCGTAGTACTCACGCTTGGTGATGGCATACTCCGCGCCGCAATCGGGATTTTTGCATATCAGCCACTGCTCTTGTTCCGCAATGTCTTCGGGAATCCCGCCTGGCCCCCCCGACCTTGTCGCAATAGTTATCACACCCGCCAGTACCAGGCACCCCACAACGATGCCAATCATAAGCGGCTTTTTTTTGCTTTCTTCCATAACAGGACCTCCAAAACAACAGGCACTCGTTTCGCAGACTATCTATAAATTAACACCTCCAACCAAATTTGTCAAATGTCTATTTTTCTCTTTCCCTCCGCACCCTCTAAAACATTTATTGCCTCCAGCCGGGCCATCTGCAGAATCCTGCCGGGCTGTTCCGGAAAACCGGTTCGCGCAGACAGATAAGCGGCCTCAATCACCGCCATATTCCGCAGATTCTCGCTGCCGCTGCTGACAAGCTCGTTCTTATCGGGCTTTAAGATGCTCAACGCAAAGTTCTCCAATACCTTTTTCATACACCCTAATCTATCCGGCTCGTACTCTTTTTGTTCTTCATTTCTCGCGCGTCTGTCGATTGCGCTGAAGCCGCAATTACTCACCGTCAACGTCTTATCCTTAGTGTGCAGACGGATGTATTTGTTTTCGGGTCCCCCCGCCAGCGCCCGCGATGCCGTCAGGCTGCCGACAAACGCTTCACCAAAAACCATTGTCACCACTGCCGTGTCCTCGCTCTGGTAGAGTCGCTGTTGTCGGTCGCCCGCCGTACTTGTGTTCACCGAATACACCTGCTCCGGCACCCCGAAGCTCGCCACTATCTCGTCGATTAGCTCGTAACAATCGTACAGCAGCACGCCCCCGCCCGCCAGTTTCGCGTCGCTCTGCCACGCAGCAACTTCATGCTCGCCCACCTTGCACTCGGCAGTCATCAGAACATACTGCCCACTGTCGGCTTGCCGAACGTCCTTCTGAAATTCGACAAAGCCGCCGGCAAACCTGCCTGCATTGGCAACCGCGAATCTCACCTTCGCATCCTCAGCCAGCCGAACAAGCTCCGCCGCCTCTTCAAAATCCCTCGCCGGCGGCGCCAGCTTCAGTATGTTGCACTTGTTCTTTATCGCCGACTTGACGTATTGCTCACAGCTATGCATCCCGGCGGCAACCAGCAGGCAATCGAACCCGCCCTGGATTATCAACTGCCGGTAGTCGTCATAAGATGCGCACCCATATTGCTCACCGGTCTGCTCAGCCAATCGGCCATCCTTGTCGGCGACCGCCA
>JAUWKC010000072.1 GCA_030607345.1 Planctomycetota bacterium
TTTCATGAATCTGTCTCCTGAACGAGTTATCGTCTCAGGCGACAAATCCACCTTAATTATGCGCCCAGTTTTTGGGGAGTATTATAGGCAGCCAGTTACTGCTATGTCGAAGGCGGCCGCGTTTCCGGTCGGGATTATGTGGGTGGCCTCTCGGGCCATCCGGTTAGCACGGGTGTGTCGAACTGTTATTCTACGTGCAGCACTGTGGGAAACAGCAGGGTCGGCGGTTTAGCCGGACGGCTTTACAATTGCACGATTAGAAACAGTTTTTCGACAGGTCTCGTTTCAGGCAATAGTCTGGTTGGGGGACTCGTTGGCGATTCATACGTGTCCGGAGACAACTACAGCCGAGTCTATCACTGTTACTGGGATATGCAAAGCAGTGGACAAACCTCCAGTGCTGAGGGTGTGGGTAAAACAACCGACGAAATGCAGATAGCCAGCACTTATATACCGTGGGCATGCGAACAAGTGTGGAGTCTTGACGATGGAATAGATTATCCCCGCTTCGTGTGGCAAGGACTATCAGGCGAGGCGCTAACTCCTTCGCGCTTCCTGGGCGGCGGCATGGGCATGGTTCAGGACCCCTATCTTATCTATACCCCCGACCATCTCAATGCAATTGGTTTGATGGCATGTACCTGGGATAGCCAATTTAGACTCATGTCGGATATTGACTTTGATACGGATACACAGACGTCGTTCAACGTCATAGGTACTACGTCAAAACCCTTCACCGGTGTTTTTGATGGTAACGAAAGCATCATCTACAACCTGAAATACTCTGATGCAAGCAGGGACCGCGTCGGAGTGTTCGGGTACGTCAGCGGCGACGAAGCGCAAATAAGGAACCTTGTGCTGATTGACCCTAATATTGATGCCGGCTGGAAAGATTATGTCGGCGCGCTGGTGGGATACTTTGAAGGTGCAAGCATCAAAAACTGTCACGTGATTGGCGGCGGCGTTTCCGGCGGCATTATGTTGGTGGTCTCGTCGGCAGAAACGGGCGAAGCACGGTCATCTCAGATTGCCGGGCCGAGGCGGCGGTGTACGGCGATTACTATCTCGGCGGTCTGGCGGGCACTACTGACGCATACTCAAGGATAGAAAGGTCAGTCGCAGGCGGAACCGTTTCGGGTGGGTCTTACATCGGAGGCCTTGTCGGCCGGAACGACCACAGCAGCTTTATTGAGCAATGCTATGCTGCGGCGGCTGTTGAGGGCAGCGGTCAATACCTGGGCGGTCTGGTTGGTTACCATGGCAGAGATCCCTTCGCGGCGATAATAAATTGCTACGCAAGGGGCAGCGTCTCGGGAGGTACTTGTGTCGGCGGTTTGGTTGGGTACAACTACTGGAGCGGCCAAATTTACAACAGTTACTCTACCGGGCGAGTCTTGGGGACCGCTTACCTTGGGGGACTCGTTGGTGAAAGTGAACCTACCGGCTTGGTCTTGGATTCGTTCTGGAATACGTCAACCAGTGGGCAGTCAGTCAGTGACGGGGGTGTCGGAAAGACAACTTCGCAAATGAAAAGACGCAGTACCTTCACAGCAGCCGGCTGGAGCTTTGTTACTGCGACCGGGGTTGGGACTTGGCGAATGTGTAGAGATGGAGTTACGTATCCGCTGCTTTGGTGGGAATTCGCACCCGGTGATTTTCTCTGTCCCGATGGCATTACTTTCAAAGACTATTCACACTTTGCCGGCCGATGGTTACAAAGAAGGTGTATGTATTACAATGATTGCGACAAAGCCGACCTGGATTTGTCGGGAAAAGTGGATGAGCGCGATTTGAAGATGTTCTGCGAACATTGGCTCGCAGACCCCTGAAAATAGTCAAACACGCAATAGAATCTAATCAAACTCAAGCCATACACGCTCGTTACTCAATATAACTTGTAGTGGATAGGACTTAACCAGAGGCCCCCGCCATTTCCGTCTGTAAGTTTTGGTTCAGCATTTTCTCTTCCAGCAGCGGCATTGAATCCCTGAACGTTTGCATCGGTGGCCGGCCTTCCCCCACAGGCTCTATATTATCGAGACCTTGTTTTTTTTCGCCGATTTACCTGCCGAATCCCTCTCGCACCGCCTTTTTTTCGCCGCTTCTTCGTGGCGCTGCTTCCGCCTGCAGGTTGATACTCCTCAACAATCGGCCTGGTCGGC
The DNA here is from genome assembly GCA_030607345.1 of Planctomycetota bacterium. The sequence continues at coordinate 2,163 of JAUWKC010000072.1, forward strand.
GCAACATTCAAATGCCGTGCGGCAACATTCACTGAAATAATACGCACCTTCAACGCCGCACCACGCCGAATGCTCTGCCCGCTTCGCTGAACGGAGATACACTGCGCCTTTGCATTGTACTTCCACGCATCAGGCCCCAAATCCGCCAACTGAATCAAGCCTTCCACGCCGTATTTCCGCGACCGAACGAACACGCCAAAAGCCGCAAGTCCGCTCACCGCACAATCCAGCTCGTCCCCAACATGCCCGGCCAGCATCTGAAGAATCAACACCGTCTTGAGCTCTCGCTCGGCGTCCTCGGCGCGCTCTTCCGTAAACGTAAGGTGCTTTCCAATCTCGCCGAGGTCCTGCTCCGCCGCAATCCGCTTCGCCTTGGCCGCACGCTTCCGCAGATAGTGCTCCACCATACGGTGAACCAGCAAATCCGCATACCTCCGTATCGGGCTGGTAAAGTGACAATAGTGCGTCGAAGCCAGTGCAAAATGACCCATGTGCAGCGGCGAATACTGCGCCTTCTCGAAACTTCGCAGCACCACCAGGTTCACCGCCAACGAACAGTCCGAGCCCTTTACCGCCGACAGCAAAGCCTGAATCGAAAACCGGTCCGCCTTTCGCGGCAGAGACAACCCGATTGCCTTGACTACCTCAGAAAGATTCTTCATACTCAGACTGTCCGGCTCAGGATGAATCCGACGCATAAAGCTGATATTCAGCCCGTCAATAAGCGACGCCACCGCTTCGTTCGCCTCCACCATAAACATCTCAATCATAGTATGAGGATAGCTGTCATCAGCAGGGCAAGCATCAACAACGCGCCCCGACTTATCCAGCACAAGCTCCGTCTCCGGCAAATCCAGATGCAGCATCCCCGCCTTCGTCCGCCGCTTTTCAATCACCCGGCTGAGCGCCCTCATATCCTTCAGAAGCTCGGCCACTTCCGGCTTGACTACCTTGGTCCGGCCTTTCAAACACTTATCCGCCTGCTGGTAAGTCAAACGCTGCGTCGAACACATAACAGAGTTTGCAAACCGACGCGACACAATATTACCGTCGCCGTCGTAAGTAATATAAGCGCTCTTAACAAAACGCCTCTGACCCGGCTGAAGACTGCATATCCCGTTGCTCAGAATCTCCGGCAGCATAGCAATAGTCCTGCCCGGAAGATAAACACTATTGCCCCGACTCTTCGCCTCGACGTCAAGCGGCGAATCAGCCGCAATAAAACAACTCACATCAGCGATATGAACCCCCAATACAACCTTGCCCCCGGACTCTTTGTCCAGACTTATCGCATCGTCGAAATCCTTCGCATCCGGCGGGTCGATTGTCACCACCACTTTGTCGGTTATGTCCTCCCGCCCGACTGCTTCGGCGCCATCAAACCCGGCCGCAGCCTCACGGGCCTGCTCTAAACAATCCTCTTCGAACTCCACCGGCAGGTGATACTGCTCGATGATTGACGCTATCTCGCTCTCGTACCGCCCCGCTCGCCCAAGAACTTTCGTAATAACGCCGCGAGCTATGTGCCTTTCGGTCGGATAAGAAAGTATCTCAACCACCACCTTATCCTTTTCACGCGCATTTTTCGCCGCGACGTCATCCACACTGATAGGCTCCATAAAGCCCGTCCCGTCCGGCTCAACTATCCACCCCTCCGGACGCTTCACAAGCGTCCCGACAAACCTGTTCTCCCCGCGTTCGAGTATTTCGACAATCCTGCCCCTGCATCTGCCCTCTTTGCCCCGACCGCCTCTGCTCAGAACCCTCGCTGCCACGACGTCGCCCGTCATCGCCTCTGCCGTCCTGCCGGGAGCTATAAACAAGTCACCGTGTGAATTCGCCTCCAGCGGGCTCACAAAACCAAAGCCCCGCGGATTCGCCCTGAACGTACCTATGATTCTCCCGGACATCGCCGGCAGGCTCACCAGGTTCCGCGCGCCCATTACCACACGACCCGCCTGGCGCAACTGCTCAAATGCCGCCTCGAACCCGCCGTAATCCGCAGACCTCACACCAAGGGCCTTGGCCAGTTGTGCCGGCTTCACCGGCCTGTAGTCACCATGCTTGAGGTGCTGTAGTATTCGCTCTTTATAAACATCAACCATTACAAAAACAACCAAAACAAAAACGCACCCAGCCGGTTCAAACATCGACTGGGCGCCGCAATCCTATTCCTAAAACTCCACGACCACTCAAAACAAAAACGCACCGAATATCATTCCTGCCCTTTAGAAGCGCCGAGAGCATTCAGACGCCTGGCAAGACGAGATTTCTTCCGCGACGCCGTCTTCTTGTGCATCGCGCTCGTAGATGCCGTCTTGTCCAGCTTCTTGACGACAAGACGAAACTGCTCCCCCGCCGACTCCCTGTCGCCGCTCTCCAGGGCCGACTCAAAACGCTTAATCTGCTTCTTAACCTGGCCCTTGTGTACCCGGTTGATACTATTTCGCTTGGCGTTCTGTCTAACGCGCTTCTTAGCCGATAACGAATGTGCCACTACAATCTCCTAAAAACTCTCGCTAATATCTCACTATCAATTCTCCAGGCCCCTAAAAGCCCGATTCTATTTCCGATTCGCCCCAACCGCCGAGTCCTCACCTATTGACCCCGCAGCTTATCAACTCGCCCACGCACATCCCTGAACCCAAAATCAAGCTGGGCAATCTTACGATAAATCTCCAGCGCCTGCTCCGTCTGGCCCTGCTCCTCATAAGCACGCGCCAGATTATACCTCAATTCGTTCGCAATCCTATCATCTTTTATCTGGTACGACTCTATCGCCTGCTTGAAAACATCCACCGAATCGGCATACCAGCCCTTCTTGAAAAAGCACAGCCCAATCTTGTCCATCGCCGAAATCTTGTGCCGAGGGTCCTTCTGGGCATCCTGAAGGAGCGGTATCGCCTCGTCATAACGTTTATGACCCAGCAGGCGAACGCCGTACTCGTACTTCACCTGCAGGTCCGTCGGGTAATTCTTAACACACTTGCCGTAATGCTCCAGCTCCACTTCGCTCAGCCGCTTCGACAACTCCTCCACTTTCGACTTCGCTACGGCATCCTCGCCCTTGCCCTCGAGTGCCGACTTTGCCTCTCTAACCTTGCGCCTCAACTGCTTCATCCTTATCTCACCCGCACGCTGCGCAAAGCTGAAGTCCTGCTTCTTCTCGCTCGCCTCCTCGAGCAGCTCTATCGCTTCATCCTCCGCCTTATCCTCGTCCAAATCAGCCAATGCCGCCGCCAGGTTGTATATATTCCTCGCAAGCTCCGGCTCAGCCGCCTGCGCCTTTCGTGCCTCTTTTACCGCTACTTCGCGATAGTCCCTCGTCTTGACAACGCTCTCCTGCGAATGAAGCCTGTCCTGACTTTCACGGTCCTTTATCGCCTTTGTGAAGTCGCCTTCCTGGTCGTACTTGCCACGCACCATCGTCATCTCTGCCGTAAGGTTCTTCAGCTCATCCGCCAAATCGGCGTCGTTAGGCTTCAACTGAGCCGAACGCTGACACGCCGCCAGCGCCTTGTCATACTGACCGAGAGACCTATAGCTCTCTTTCAAAAGAGCATATATCTGAAATGACGGCTTCTCAGAAGCGTTGTTCTCCTGGAACAGGTAATTCCCAATCCAGTTCGCCGTCCTCTTGTATCCACCCGCCACCGCAGCTTTCAGCATCTGCCCCGCGTAAGGAAGATGACTCGGGTCTTTCGCGAAAAGGTACTCCGCATTCAGCATCTGGTCAAGGTCGGTCTTCCCACGCAGGCGCTTGACCTTTTCCATCATTGTCGGCTTCTTGCCGCCCTTCTTCTGCCGCTGAAGAGCCAATTGGCAAAGAGGCAGATGACCCTCCTCAAGCGAGTCAGGCTGATGCCGCAAACCCTGAAGATACATCTCGATTGCGTAATCCAGGTTATTCGACTCCACAACCTGCCGGGCCTTCGAAAAAAGGTCCCGCGCACGAGCAACAGCAGGGTCAGTCTCTTCCTCTTCCAGCCCGCCTCCTTCAATCCCGCCGCCGCCGCCAACCGAACCAGGTTTTTCCTCAACACTTTCCAAAGACAGCTCCAGCTCCTCGTCCTCACGCTCCGCCTCAGCCACAGCACGCCTCCGCGACATCTCCGAAAGTTCCGCCGCAAGCCCCTCATCCTCAGGCCGCACCTTCACTGCCGACTCGCACGCCGCAACTGCACGGTCCAGCTCACCAATCCCGGCATAAGAATCCTTCAGAACCCGGTATAGCCGAATCGACGGCTTTTTCGCGCGATTATTCGCCGAAAACACAAGGTCCGCAATCCACTTGCCAGCCGCCCTGAAACCACCCTCAACGCCCGCCTTCAGCATCGCCTCGGCATAAGCAAGATGAACCGGGTCCTTCGCCAAAAGATACTCCGCCCCCAGCATCCGCTCAAGCGCCGTCTCGCCCTTCATACGCTGCTTTATCTCCTCCTCGGTGGCTTTCTCCCCCCCTTTCGAGTAACGCGCCCCAGACATGTCGCGAAGCTTTATATGCCCCTCCGAAACCGCATCCGGTGCAACGCGCAGACCCTCGACATAACGGTCGATTGCCTCATCGAAGTCGCCTCTTTGAGCAGCCTTCTCAGCCTTATCAAAAAGAACCTTCGCTACATTCAACGCTTCGTTCGTATCTTCTTCGGGCATAGCTCTAAACGAATCCTCATATACCGACCCCCCCCTACATCCCTAATCCTAATCTCCTCCCGAGATTTGTCAACATATAATTACCAAGATAACCGCCCCAGCCAGCCCTCGCCTGGATGCAGGCCAACAAAGACAAAATCCTCAAAAAGAAAAACATCGCTCTTATAAAGACGCCGCAGGAGGCCGAAAATACACACCACACGCCGCTCTTTTCGGAGATTATCAGCGAGTTTATGGCGATGGCAGCACAGAAGGCTGACACACCAGCTCGACGCGTTGCTTGTGCTGAAAAACACACAAGGCCGGAGCAAAAAATTGGACGGTCTAATCGAGCATCTCTGCGGGCGGCTCGGCAGCCAGCTCGTCTTCGACGTCGCCGTGGTGGATATTTATATCCAGAAGGTTACGTTTATTCTCCGGGCCGGTTATCCGCAGAAAATCCGAAGACGTTGGGTCGAGAGGATAATCGCGAACCAGCAGCCGGACGGAGGCTGGAACGACAGGTGGTTTTGTTTCACTTCCGATACGCGAAGGCCCGTGTTTGGCTTATCGACTCCGCCGAGCAATCAGCACGCCACGCTCCAGGCCCTAACGGCATTGTACCTGGCGAAATACCGCTATCCGGAGCATTTCAGCCTCAATTAAAACGCCGTGCTGTACCGCACCCGCCCCAAATCCTCACCAACAGCCGGCTTGCGAAATACGAACAAATGCTCGTGCATAATTTCCGTATGGTACTTATAGTGGTACCTTCGGGAAATGGGTAGGCGGGATTGCAGTGGCGACCTGTGGCCGCAGGGGGACACTGGCCTGTGCCGCCATAATGGTTTGAACTTGCGCGAAATTGACGAAATCTGCGGTATTTTCAGGCTGGGGATGCGGCGCAAGTGATTATGTGAAAA
>JAUWKC010000322.1 GCA_030607345.1 Planctomycetota bacterium
CTCTGCCGCCGGCATTGCTGTCGGCAGTTCTGACATAGCCTATCGCCTGGGCCGGTACTGTAAAGCTGCCTCTGGAAGTGTCAAAATCCGCATCAGAGCTTCTCAAGAATCTGACACATTCGACCTCAAGCTCGACAAGTGGCGTCCGATGGTATTGCGGGTAATCAGCTCTCAAACGCTCGGCAATTTTCAGATACCCCTCGATATGCCCCTGTCGCAGGTAGAGCTGCGAAATCCTGTCGGCTGCTAACGCGGCATACCGACGCAGTCTGTCCTCGCTTTGCTCGCGCTTGAGAATATCGATTAAGCGCTTGTATTCGCGGGCGCCGGCCTCATAATCTCCCCTCATCTCATAAATCTCGGCCCTGCTGAAAAGGCTCGAGCAGACAAGCTCTATTAAGTTTGCTTCGCCCGCACCCTGCCCGTCAGAAAAAAACCCGTGCTCAACAGAATCTGCAACCCGGGCAAAAGCTTCCAGCGCCTCGGCGTTTTCACCCTCCATTCTGCAGATTTGCCCTATCATATTGAAACTGCATATCCGGACAAGTCCGGGACAGTTAGGCTCTTTTACCATTTGCTTGAAACCGGCCGTGGCCGATTCCATCATTTGCGCCTTGAAATACGTCAACGCTATCCTGTATCTCAACCGAAAGGCCAGGTAAGGGTCTCGACATTCCTTCAATGCGTTTTCCAGCTCTGCAACCAGCGCCCTTGCTTCTTCCGGGCCGTTTGCGACGTCCCGGTGGTAACTGGCGGCGAGCACCTCGGCTGGTCCGCGCTGCTCGGCAAAACACGGCCGGGCCGCAAACATAATAACCAGGCCCACGAAGACCGGGCAAAGCGCAATGTTATTATTATTAGAAATCTCGCTCCTTAGGATAACCATCCCTCGTCCTCATAGAGGAGAAAGTCCTTACATCGATTTGGCTTCCAGCATTATCCTCGGTGTGGCTGCGAGCCGGAGTTCCCTCCGAGGGAACCCGTACCCACACAAAGCTGCTCACGCCGCAGCTCTGGGTTAGTATCGCTTCCCAACTGCTCTCCCAGCAGCCGCCCCCTCCCGGAAGCTCGTACGAGACAGATTCGAACCGGCACAGACTAAAAGTGTATTCCCACTGCCAGCCGTTAAATATGGTCAGAGGTAAACTGTCTTCATGGTACGGCGCGGTATGCTCTGCCAGCAATCTCGCCACCTGCTCCGGGCAAGACTGCGCCTTTGTGTGCTCAATGGTCGCCGGTAGCACTGATGAGAAGCTGCAATTGGTCCTGGCCATACACGACCTGTTAATCATCGGTACGCTCTTCGCCGCCGGAACCCATATGCCCACGTTTTCCAGCTCGACCGGTTTAATGCAGAAAGTCTCGAGGGCCGGCAAATTCATCACCGGCTGATTAGGCCCCGGTAAACCGACGTCGCAAAACAGAAACAATAAAGCCGACGATAATGTGAAGAGCTTATACGCCATCGCAATCTCCTTCAATGTGTTCCAAATGCGCCGCATCGTTTTGCTTTTTGCATACACAGGTTGTTTATCAGAATTGTCAGTGGCGCCAAAACTACTATAAAGACCAACAAAGCAAATAAGTGCGTATGAACCTGTCTGATAGAGGCCCCCGTTAAAAGGCTCTTCCGTATCGCTTCAAGCGAATGTGTCAGAGGCACGCAAAATGAAACCGCGCGTAGCCAACGAGGCAATACTGAAATCGGAAACATCGTGCCGGCCAAAAGACTTGCTGCGCTTGAGAATACCCAGTGGATGGGGGCGCCTCTTTTTACAAGACCCAATATGCTCGAGGAGGGCACGCCGAGCAGTATGAATATAGGTATGGTCAGCACCATCGCAACGCCGGCAGCCACCCAGTTGGCCTTGTCGAGCCTCATACCAAAAACCGTCATAGCCACAACAAAATAGAAGACAACACGAAACGTCTCGAAAACAAAAGGCCACAATGCTCCACAAAACACCAGGGATTTGTAGCCCACGGGAGCCGCACACATAGCCTCGAGCGTGCCCTGGTTCATCACCTGTCTTATCTCGTTGGTTATGGTGACAAGGCCCGCTTTGAGGTAACTCGAAACAGCCAGACCGACTAA
>JAUWKC010000182.1 GCA_030607345.1 Planctomycetota bacterium
CGAAATTACGTCAGGATTACCGAAGGCTCGACAGGCCCGTTGTTCTCGAGGCACAATCACGACCCGGCTATTGTCGAATGTCCCAACGGCGACCTGCTGACTATCTGGTACACGTGCGTTTCTGAAAGAGGCCGTGAGCTGGCTATGGCAGCCAGCCGCCTGCGGCGTGGCGCCGAGCAGTGGCAGCCGGCATCGCCTTTCTGGGACACGCCGGCCCGCCACGACCACGCGCCGGCCCTGTGGTTTGCCACGGCCAGGCCCCTCTATCATTTTAATAGTCTCGCTGTAGCTGCTACATGGGGCAATCCTGCTGTGATAATGCGCAGCTCGATTGACAGCGGCGTCACCTGGTCGAGGGCCAGGCTGATTATGCCTGAGCACGGCAGGCGCCACCAGGTAATTGAATCGGTATTCCGCACGCGTGAGGGCTTTGTCGTGCTGCCCTGCGACGCGTCTCCAAGCGGCGGCGGAGGAACCGCTATCCATATCAGCAAAGATAACGGGCTTACCTGGACGGACCCGGGCGGCACCATCGCGGGAATTCATTCCGGCGTCACCCAGTTGAAAGACGGCAGGCTGCTGGCGCTTGGTCGTGGTGATACGTTTGACAAAAGGATGACAAAGAGCATCTCCGACGATATGGGCAAGACCTGGCAATACAGCGCGACGAGTTTTCCGCCGGTCGGCGGCGGGCAGCGCCTGGTACTGCTGCGGTTGAAAGAAGGACCGATATTTTTGGGTTCATTCGCAAACGGCAAGCCTGCGATAATGGTTACCGATGCGGCAGGTGCGAAACGCGAGATTAAGGGCTTCTTCGGCGCCTTGTCGTATGACGAAGGCAAGACCTGGCCGAAGATTCGGCTGATAAGTGACGACAAACCGGCGCACGAAGTCAAGACCACTGACGGCAGGACCTTTACGATGAGCAAGAGCAGCGGCGAACCGAAGGGCTATTATTCGGTCTGCCAAGCAAGAAGCGGCGTGATACACCTTATCAGCAGTTGGAACCATTATGCATTCAACGTGAAGTGGCTGGAAACGGCGTCGCCGGCGCTCGAGGACGACTAAGCTTCAAAGAATCTGGAATATTTTCCTGTCAACCGGAGGCGGCATTTTAGTGCGGCAAATTGCTGCGCCGGCGGAGAAGTCTCCTGGGCCTGAGCAGGATTGGGCGTTGGCCCTGATGTGACTTGTATCCGGTCGCGCCGGCAATCCAGCCATTGTCATTGATATCGCACGCATCAATCTCGCCGGCGCCGGCCGGTGCGAATCGTTCGAGATAGAGAATCCGGCCGGATGGCTTGCGAAGAAAGGCGAAATTTCTCGGTCGGGAGAAAAGCCGCTTATGTTCTGTGAGCTTTCCGATGACTGCCCCGGCCTCGTTGGCCCTGCCGGCAAACCAGGAACCACCGGGAAGTTGCAGCTCGTTCAGCCCGTCGGTCTTATCCCAGATAAACGGATTGAACTGCCCGGTACCTCTGTCGAAGAAGTCACCGATGACCTGGCCGGTGTCGTTGATGCCAACGGCATAGCTATCCATACCCTTGGGAACCGGAATCATAACCATGCCGGAGGCCTGGTCCCAATAGAAGGCATAACTGGTGCGTTGGGAGGAACCTATAGACTCCACATAACCAACAATTTGTCCCCGGTTGTTAATGTCGACGCCGCCGCTTTTGGCTGCCTGGCCGGCGTGGAGGTCCTTCATACCGGCATCTCGCTGCCAGAGGAAGGCGTGAGTTTCACCGTCGGCGGTCTCCGAGCGCCCAACGATTTGTCCGTTGTTATTGATGGCCATCGCGTTGCTTGTCTTTCCGCCAAGGGTGCCCAGGTCAACCATTGCTTTATTTGCATCCCAGATAAAGGCGTGCGTCGAACCGTCACCGGTCTCGGAAGCACCGACGACCTGGCCTTTTTCGTTGATATTCCAGGCCTCGCTCTTAGCCCCGCCGAGCGTACCGAGGTCGCGCATCCCATTGTCGGCGTCCCAGAGGAAGGCATGTGTGTGCCCGTCGGCGGTTTCGGACCAGCCGACGACCTGGCCACGATTATTCAGGCCCACGGCTACGCCGGATGTGCCGCCCAATGAACCAAGCTGCACAAGCTCATACTCCGAGTACAGCAGCCAACACAATAAGACGGCCACAATTGCGACAGGGATGAGATACTTCGCAATCCTTAGCGTTTTTGCCGTTCTGGATTTTGTCGGCATTTTTATTTGCTGTAAAATTTGTGCACGGTAAGGTGCGTGTATTTTTCACCGGGCCTGAGAATCACCGACGGGAAGTTCGGCTCGTTCGGCGAATCGGGAAAGTGCTGTGTCTCCAGGCAGAATCCGTAGCGGTGCTTGTATACCCTGGCGCCTTTACCGGTAATAGTGCCGTCCAGGAAGTTCCCGGAGTAGAACTGGATGCCCGGCTCGGTCGTGTATATTTCCATTACCCGGCCGGTGGTCGGCTCATAGACTCTCGCAGCCAGCGTGAGTGGAGCGTCCTTTTTGTTCAGCACCCAGTTATGGTCGTAGCCGCCGCCGAACTTGAGCTGCTCGTCATCCTGCTCTATTCGGGCGCCGATTGCGGTTGGTTCGGTGAAGTCCATAGGCGTACCCTTTACGGGCCGTAACTCACCGGTGGGAATGAGCCCCTCGTCAACCGGGGTAAACCTGTCGGCATTGAGCATCATTTCGTGGCCAAGAATATCACTGCTGCCCTGTCCGGCCAGATTGAAATAACTGTGATGCGTCAGATTGATTGGCGTGGCCTTGTCGTTTGGGGCCTGGTAGCTGATTTTCAACTCGTCGTCATTGGTCAGGGTATAAATGACGGTGCAAGCGAGGTTGCCTGGATAATTTTCCTGGCCGTCCTTGCTCAGATAGCTGAGTTTGACGCTCACGGCATTATCTTGTTTTACCGGCTCGGCGTCCCAAAGAACCTTGTCGAATCCTTTGATGCCGCCGTGGAGGTGATTTTCGTCGTTATTCTTTGCTAATTGATATGTCACTCCGTCGAGGGTGAACGTGCCCTTTCCGATGCGGTTGCCGTATCGGCCAACTATCGCGCCGAAGTAAGGATGGCCCTTGAGATAGCCCTGCAGATTATCAAATCCGAGCGTGACATCGTCGAGCTTTCCGCTGCGGTCGGGTACTTCAAGCGAGACGAGAATCCCGCCGTACGTCATTATCCGCGCCCTTGCGCCGTTGGCGTTTGCGAGCGTGTACAGCTCGACCTGTCGGCCGTCCGGCAGCTTGCCGAATATCTCCTTTTGCACGTCCATCTTAAATCCGCCTTTCTTGTAGAGGCCTTTAGTTTTTGTGTCACCCTGCCTGCGACAGGAGCAGACAAACAGGCTTGTAAGAATCAAAAGACCGACTATTGTGCGGCGACTAAAGCTTCTATCCATTTTGACACTCCCTTTCCTGACAATACTACCACATCATTCATCCAGCGTATTCCACGAGGAAAACGCTTTAGACTCCACGGCTTACGGTGGTAATTTTAGAGCAATTGCGGCGAAAGTAAAGACCTGTAGTCTGAAAAATCGGCGGCGGCAGGCAGGTCATCGGCTGTGCGGCAGGCGAACCAGGGACCAATTAGAATTGCCGGCCGGCGAGGCTCACAACCGTATTACCGCCGACCGGCATCGATATCCGTTTGAAAAGGCCGCAATTGACCGTGCAGGCTACCGAGGATAGGCCTCGACGTGAACGACCCTTGTCCCCTTAGTGTCGGTGAAAAGCTCGGCGCCGCTGATTAATTTCTTCGAGTAGAGCTTGTACGTTTGAGAGGACTCTTTTTTTAGCTTCCGTGCCTTTTTGAGTTCGTCCAGAAACCGCCGGACATCGCTCGAATCGAGCTGTTTTCTGCTTTGATGGCCAGGAATGCACACGGCGATGGCGGCGCTTTGCATAAGCTGGGGAAACATCTTTCTGAAGAGCTCCGGGGACGAATAAACATCTGCCGCCAGGATTTTGCTTCCGTCGGTTACGATAATCCCTGAAATGCTCTTATCCTTTGCGAGCACCTTTTTAGAATCGGCAACGTAATAATCGATGACTTTTTTAATGCCGGGGTGCTTGAAAATATCGATAAATGCCCTGGTGGTGCTTTGAACACCCAATAGTCTCAATTCCTTTTCAATCTCGACGTGAATGTTGGTCTGATTGGGAAACAAGACGAGCTTCTTTCTTATGGTCGGACTGGCCATACCCGCATAGGTGAAAAACTCCGGCTCGCCCCGCCTCCTGGATTCCTTTATAAACCGCCACTTTTCAAAGCACAAAGTATCAAGCTTAATCTCCACGACCTCGTCGGAGCCGGCTTCATCCAGCGCTGAGTTTGCACCCCCCCTGCCTGCAGAAGCGATTTCGTTCAAGGCCACAGGTGTTGCCAGGCGGTTCGTCCTCAGGGCATCCGTGTC
>JAUWKC010000154.1 GCA_030607345.1 Planctomycetota bacterium
AACTGGCGGATATAGGAGCCGTATCATCAGGGTTGGCTAAAGCAATAGCCATATCTCAAGTACTGCCAATAGCAAAGAATTAAAGCTCTTTGAATATTACGGTAAAATACTGCGCGACAGCTAATATATGAGCAGGTGATAGTATTACTTTTATATAAAACTCTCTATTAGTAATCATATCAGCGTATATTTTGTTACAAAAGATAAGCCCCTTTTACCTAATTCCCTACCTGACAGGCAGTTACTCTTTGTGTATGCAAACCCACACCTGTGGATGGGCGGTTGTTTTCGCTGTTACATTTATAGGTTACTTGCGGCTTTGTTTTTATAGCTCGTTGTTTTGTTAGTACAATTGTTTGATGTGTTATGTTTGTTGGGGATATTTTGTGTTGGCCGGGCGTGTCGGGGTGTTTTTTAATTACTTGCCTTTTGGTTTGGGTTTTGTATATTGGATGTTTTGAAATTGGGGGGCGGTGGAACGTTGTAAAGGAGAAGAATATGCAGAACATTGAGCAGTCGCGGGCGGTCACACATCATGGGACTGGCGGTCTTGAACCACTACGTGGTCGGCAGCAATTGATGCTTGGGATTGATATTGGCTCGACCAGTAGCGATGTGGTTGTGTTGGGTGAGGGCAGGGAGCTTCTTTTTAGTGACTACCGCCGGACCAAGGGCCGGCCGGTGCATACAGTGCGGGCGCAATTAGCGCAATTGTTCGGCGTGGTTAGTCCCACCCAGATTGGTCTTTCAGCAACGACTGGTTCACACGCTCGGGTCTTGGCGAAGCTGTTGGATATTCCACATGTCAACGAGGTTCCTGCTCAGGCGGCGGCTATCTGGCAGTTGTACCGGGACCTTGACCAGGCCAGCATAATTGAGATGGGGGGTCAGGACAGCAAATTAATCTTCGTTTGCCGGGAGCAGGGCCGGGGGCGAGTCCGTGATTTTGCTCTTAATACTGTCTGTGCCGCTGGGACCGGGTCTTTTCTGGACCAGCAGGCCCAGCGGCTTGGCGTTGATATAGAAGGTGAATTCGGGCAGATGGCGATGCAGAGCAAGAGTGTCCCAAGAATGGCGGGCCGGTGCTCGGTATTTGCCAAGAGCGATATGATTCACCTTCAGCAGCAGGCGACCCCAACCTGCGACATAATAGCAGGGTTGTGCCTTGCGCTGGCGAGAAACCTTAAGAGCAATCTCGGCTGTGGGAGGGAGTTTGTAAGGCCGATAATCTTTACGGGTGGCGTGGCCGCCAATATGGGCGTGGTCAAGGCTATCGAGCAAGCTTTCGGGCTTGCCGATGGCGAGTTGTTAGTGCCGAGCGAGCATTTCTTCACGGGGGCGATTGGGGCGGTGCTGGTAGCGAGAACCCGGCCGGCAGCGGCAGACAAGGCGGCTGTGATTGATTTGGACAGGCTCAATGCGTACTTGGGCGACCATGGTTCAGCATTGAAACGAGCGCCGCGGCGGGGTCGCCTGGCCCAGCCTGCTCTGCCGCCGCCAAAAAGCCCTGTTTACGAAGAGTTGCTTACAGGGCAAACCGAGCCAGTCGAGGCGTATCTTGGCGTGGACGTCGGCTCGCTAAGCACAAACGTGGTGGTGATGGATAAGCAAAAGCGCATCCTTGCCAAGGAATACCTTATGACGGCCGGCCGACCGCTGGAGGCGGTACGCCAGGGGCTGGCCCTGGCGGGCAAGAAGGTTGTGGGTAAAGTAAAGGTCCTGGGGGCTGCAAGCACGGGCTCCGGCAGGTACCTGACCGGCGACTTTATTGGGGCCGACCTCGTGATAAACGAGATAACCGCACAGGCGGCGGGGGCGGCGATTGTGAACCCGGAGGTGGACACCATCTTCGAGATTGGAGGGCAAGACAGCAAGTATATATCGCTGGAGAACGGGGTGGTTGTGGATTTCGAGATGAACCACGCCTGTGCTGCGGGGACGGGCTCGTTTCTTGAGGAGCAGGCGCAGCGGCTTGACATAAATATCGACAAGGAATTTGCCGAGCTTGCCTTCAAAAGTGACGCGCCGATAAAGCTGGGTGAAAGATGCACCGTGTTTATGGAGTCGGACCTCCTGAGCTATCAACAGCAGGGGGCAATCACAGAGGACCTTGTTGCGGGCTTAAGTTATTCGATTGTTACCAATTACCTTAACCGCGTGGTTGGCCGGCGGCGGATTGGCAAGCATATCTGCTTCCAGGGCGGCACGGCGTTTAACCATGCGGTGTGGGCCGCGTTTGAGAAGGTTACCGGCAAGCCAATTATGGTGCCGGACCATCACGAGGTGACCGGCGCGCTGGGTGCGGCCTCGATAGCGGCCGACCATATGGCGAAGGTCGCGGCTGAGACGGGCAAGGCCGCCGACAGTAAGTTCAGGGGTTTTGAGAGCGTTGTATCAGTCGACTATACTGTTGAGTCGTTCACCTGTGAGCACTGCCCGAATCACTGTGAGGTTAAGAAGGTGAAGTTGAGCGGCGGCGAGCCTTTCTACTATGGTTCGCGGTGCGACAGGTATAACGTCAAGAGCAAGACAGGTGCAACAACCAAGGGCGCCGATAGCTTCGTGTACCGCAACCGGCTGATGTTTGAGTATGCGCATATCTCGGACGGGCGGGCCGGTGTGAGCCAGGCAAAAGGCACGGTCGGTCTTCCGCAGGCGTTGATTTACTGGGAGCTTTTGCCGCTGTTTGCGAGGTTCTTTGAAGCCCTGGGGTTTGAGGTAGTCGTTTCCGGGCGGACTAACAAACGGACGATTCGTATGGGTGTCGAGTCGGTTACCGCTCAGCCTTGTTTTCCGGTGAAGGTTGCGTACGGACATATTGCTGAACTGATTGAGAAAGGCGTTGACTATATTTTTCTGCCGAGCATTGTCTCGATGACGGCGAGTTTCCCTGAAAACCAAGAGAACCAGCTATGTCCGTATGTTCAGTCGATAGGTTACCAGGCCGAGACTGCGTTCGCCGGCAAGCTTGGTAGTACGAGGATTCTGACGGTGCCGCTGCGCCTTGGCGACGGCGAACGGCTCCTGCGCAGCAGCTTTGTTTCGATTGCCAAGAGCTTGGGAGTCCGAGCTTCAAAGGTGCGGGCGGCGATTGACGAGGCATTCGCTGCACAGGCGGGGTTTAATGAGGCGTTGAAACGAAAGGGCGATGAGATAGTGGAGAAGCTGGCACCGGGAGAGCGGCTTTTTGTGTTGGTTTCGCGGCCCTATAACGGTTGTGACGACGGTGTGAATCTGGAGCTGCCGAAGAAGCTGGCGGCGCTTGGTGTTCGGACGATGCCGGTGGATATGCTGGATTTGGGCGACGCCGAGCTTGGCGATGAGAACCTGCACAGAAGCGTTTACTGGACGTATGGGCAGAAGATTCTGCGGGCCGCCGAGATAATCAGAAAGGACACTCGGCTGTTTGCGGTTTATCTTTCGAATTTCAGTTGCGGGCCGGACTCGTTCCTTCTGACGTTCTTCAAGGATATAATGGGCGACAAGCCGTGTCTGCAATTGGAGATAGACGAGCATTCCGCCGACGCCGGTGTGATTACGCGCCTGGAGGCATTTTTGGAGAGCCTGAAGAATTACAGGCCCAAGCCGCAGGCGGAGCAGGCCTATTTCAAGCCCCCCACTGCTGCGCCGACAGTTGGTCGGCAGCGGACATTGTATATTCCGTACATGAGCGACTGTTCGTATGGCCTGGCAGCGTTTTTCAGGGGCTACGGCCAGCCCTCGGAGGTTATGCCGCTGGCCGACGAGGCGGCCTTGCAGCAGGGGAGAGCGTACACGTCGGGCAAGGAGTGTCTGCCGTGTACCATTACCAGCGGTGATATGCTCAAGATAATAAATGCCGATGGCTTCGATCCGGATAAGACGGCGTTCTTTATGCCCGGCGCCTCCGGGCCCTGCAGGTTTGGGCTGTATAACTGCCTTCACAGGCTGATTCTCAGGCATGCCGGCGCGCCGGACGTGCCGGTGATCGCGCCGAATCAGGAAAGCGGTTTTTACCACGAGCTGGGCGAGACTTTCAAGGCGTCGAACGGTAGTAGTTTCGTACGAGACGCCTGGATTTCGATTGTGGGCGTTGACCTGATGCACAAGGTAATTATGCGGCTTCGGCCCTTCGCCAGGGACCCGCGCGGGGCGCAGCGGGTTTATGAGACTCTTCGGGGACAATGGGTTCAGGCGCTTGAAAATCGCAGCGGGTTTTCCCGGATGCGGGAGCTTATGGGCGCGTTTGCTGATTACTTTGGAGGCGTGGCGCTGGACGCCGCCGCCGGCAAGCCGAGGATAGGAATTGTCGGTGAGATTTATGTGCGGAGCCATCCTTTTGCGAATATGAATCTTGTGGCCCGGCTGGAAGAGTTGGGGGCGGCCTGTGACCTGGCGTCACTGTCGGAGTGGATTTATTATACTAATTTTACGCGGCGAAGGATGGCGTGGCGAAGACGCCAGATTCGCAACTTTTTTACCAACGTGCTCCAGAATTATTTCCAGCACAAGATTGAGAGGACTCTTGCGGCGCCTCTGGAGCAGAGGTTCGGCAAGTTGGCCGATGAGTCGGCAGAGCGTGTCGTAGGGCTGGCTGGGCCGTACCTGCACGATTCTTTCGAGGGCGAAGCGGTGCTCAGCATCGGCAAGATGGTGGAATACCACCACCATGGGTTCGGCGGGGTGGTTAACGTGATGCCTTTTGGCTGTATGCCTTCGACGATCGTGAGCACGCAGACCAGGCGAGTTAGTGCAGACTGCGGTGACATGCCCATATTGAATGTAACTTTCGATGGTCAGGAGGACCCGACTTTAACGACGCGGCTGGAGGCCTTTGTTGAGCAGGTACGCCAGAGAGGACGGGGCAGCGT
>JAUWKC010000307.1 GCA_030607345.1 Planctomycetota bacterium
ATTGTTCGGAAATAGAATCGGGTTTTAATTTTGGAAGCACAGAAGATTTTTGTATTATCAAGGTTTGCATAATGGCTTCCCACTTGAACGCCCATAATATGCCGGGCCCAAATGTTGACGGACAGTCATCGGCTGCAGCGCCAGGGAAGAAATGGCTGTGGGCATTGCTGGGGATTCTGGCCTTTTTTCTGCTCGACCGCGCGACTTTGTTTTCCATTCCTCCGCAGTATCGAACGGTGCCGGACCTGGACTATTACCACACGCTTTACTATTCGCTGAAATTCCAGCAGTTTAACCGGGTTAAGGAGCAGCTCGATACCGTTGTTCTTGGAGATTCCAGGGCGCGCCACGGTGTTGACCCTGCGTTGTTCAGCGGCCAATCGGACGAATCCGGCGTTACAGCATTCAACTTTGCACCGGCCAGCAGCGGAATTAAATTTACCGGGCTTCTCGTCCACCAATACTTTTGCGACCTTCCTCAACTGCGGACAATAGTCTGGGGAGTATCGCCCCGTATCTTTAATCGATATTGGCAGGACCCTGTTTATGAGTTGTTCCTGAAAAGCCAGGGTTATTCGTCGGACCATCCTGCTTCTGTCAAGGAATATTCAGAAGGTAGTATGAGAGCCGGGATGAAGTTGGCAACGCACCGGATGATGAGCAAACTCTCCGTCACGTTCGCCCACCGCTCCAAATTGAAATCCATCTTCCTCGATGTCTTGACCGCAGACGATGCGCCGACGCACTTCCACGTCGAGCCGCCGATTGACATCAGCAGGTGGGGATTCATGGAATTTCCCGAATCCAAGACCAGGGATGTAGCCGACCATAACGAGGTCGAGCAGATACTCGAGTCGCTTGAGTCCGGCCGGTTTGAACTCGACGAGACTCGCCTGCAAAAATTCACCGAGCTGGTCGCTTTTCTCAGACAGTCTAATATCCGGCTTCTCTGCTTTGTCCCGCCTATGCACCAATGCCTTGCTAAGTGGCCCGCCGGGGATGCCGACGGAACTCCCGATGCCGATTATCACAAACTCATCGCCACGTTGAAATCGCTCGAGATGAAATTCGCCAACTATCGTTTTCTGGACATTCACAACGGAGGTGACAATGGCTTCACCGACAGTCAATACGCCGACTTCGACCATCTCAACCACGACGGAAGCCGCCGCCTCAGCCGGATAATCGCCAGGACCCTGCAGGATATTTCCGCAGAAACGCTGCCCCCGCCTCGAACCACAACTGCCCCGCCGACAGGACAAACCGCGCCGACCGCCCAGGAAAACTTGCCGCAGCAATCAGTCGGCGCCCGTCAGGAACCAGCCGGCTCTGCTGCCGGGGACACGACGCCGCCGGATATCCGCAGTCACCTCGGAAAGCTGGATTACATGGTTGGTTCCTTTCCACCGGACAACCGTCCACTCATCTGGGCCAAATATTACGACGAACAGTCGGCCATAGACCCTCAATCTGTTCGCTTATTTATGGACGGCACGGACATCACCAAAAAGTGCAGGGTCACTTCCACCAGGGTCACTTTCAAGCCGGCGAAAACCCTAAAATCGCCGAAGCTTTATCGCTTCAAAGTCATCGTTTCAGACTCGGCCGGTAACAAGGCTGAACTTGTCTGGGAAATCCTCCTGAAGCCCTGTTAATTCCTTCTTGCGCCGAAAGGATAAAAAGCGCACATGTGGTTTAATAGCATCGACTTCCTTGTATTCATTCTCATTGTTCTGCCCATCTACTATGCACTCGGAGCAATCCGTTCGGGGCGGGGCCTGCCGCGTGTGCTCTTCCTGCTTGCATCCAGTTACTTCTTCTACATGTGCTGGAACCCGGCATTCATACTACTCATCGTCGCTTCAACCGTGCTGGACTACCTCTGCGGGCTGGGTTTCCTCAAGTGGCCGAAAAACAGGCATAAGTGGCTCGTGACGTTCAGTGTGTGCGGCAATCTCGCAATTCTCGCCTTCTTCAAGTATGGATATTTCTTCTACCAAAATGCCCGCGTGCTGGGAGAGGCCGCGGGCTGCCAACTGCCGCCCTATCCTGACGCCTGGCAGTTTGCTTTGCCTGTGGGAATCTCATTCTACACCTTCCAGACAATGTCCTACACGATTGACCTTTATCGCGGAAAGACCACGGTCGAGACCAGCTTCTGGCGTTTTGCGCTTTTCGTGGCGTATTTCCCGCAGCTTGTGGCAGGCCCCATTGAAAAGGCGCGCCACCTTATCGGTGAAATCAAACAAGCCGTAATCAGGGCACGTCCCGTCGATACTATGGGGGCTCTGCAGCAAATAGGCTATGGCCTGTTTAAAAAAGTCGCCGTCGCAGACACCATCGGAATACTGATTAACCCCATCTTCGCAAATCCGGGCCAGTATAGCGGAGCCCATATCCTGACCGCCTCCATTCTTTTCTCGTTCCAAATCTATGGCGATTTCTCGGGTTACAGTGACATCGCCATCGGCATCGCCAAGTTGTTCGGAATTAGGATTTCCACAAACTTCTTCTTCCCCTATTTTACAACCAATATCAGCAATTTCTGGCGCACCTGGCACATGTCCCTGTCCTCCTGGC
>JAUWKC010000303.1 GCA_030607345.1 Planctomycetota bacterium
ATTGCAGGAAGCGTTCAAGGCCCTCGGCAAAGAGGCGGCGGCCGAAAAGCTTACCGACAATGTCGCCCGGAACGCCGAAGAATTGATTTTGACCTGTGCCTTATATCGACTCATCTGCAATATGTGTGTCCTGCTGCTGTTGGTGAGTGTCTTCGCAAAGCTCGGCGACCGTGCCGTCCGAACGAGTGATTACCTTCTTACATTTGTTACGTCACTGGCGATATTTTCCGTCTTCAGCGTTGCAATCCCTCACGCCTGGGCCAAGTACGCCGGCGAAAAACTGCTGAGCCGAACCTGCAGAGTGCTCGTGGTTTTTCAGTGGGCCGCTTCGCCCGTTCTGTATCCTCTGAAACTCTCCGACGGCCTCGTCCGAAGGCTCGCCGCCGTGCCTGAAACTACGCCGCAGGAACGCCAGGACCAAAAACAGGAAGAGTTCCTCAACGGACTTCAGCAGCGCCGAATTGAGGGCGTCGTTGATGAAGAAGAACAGGAAATGATTGAAAACGTCCTGGAGTTAAGCGACACAACCGCCGGCGAAATTATGACCCCGCGAACCGACGTCGTAGCCCTGGAAGCCAACTCGAACCTGGAGACGGTTCTTGATATTATCAATAAGGCCGGCCACAGCCGCGTGCCGGTCTACGAGAAGAACATAGACAACATAATCGGGTGCGTTTACGCCAAGGACCTCCTGACAGAAGTCGGCAAAGCCGCACAGGACTTCCAACTGCCGGCCAAAATCAGACAGGCGTACTTCGTCCCGGAGACAAAACCGCTGCGGGTGCTGCTTCACGAATTCCAGAACCAAAAACTCCATATAGCCGTCGTGCTCGATGAGTACGGGGGAACGGCAGGCATTGTTACGCTCGAAGATATTCTCGAAGAGCTGGTCGGCGAGATAACCGACGAATACGAAAAAACGCCTCCCGAACCAATAAAACAAATCGACCAGAATACCTTTGACGTCGATGCCAGGACATACGTTGACGACTTGAACGATGAATTCGAGCTCAATCTGCCGGAGGACGAGGATTACGACACTATAGGAGGCTTTGTCTTTTCACACCTGGGATATATCCCCAAGACCGGAGAGAGCTTCGACTACCGGAATCTTAAATTTGCTATCACCTCCGCCGAGGCCAGGAGAATAAAACGCATCAAAATCAGTAAAACCATCCAGTCCGAAGCATAAATTCTGATTCAAAATATGCAGCAAAAACTATGTTGACCAAGGACCAGGGCATTTGCATACGTGCAGTCGATTACTCCGAGACATCTCAAATTGTGACTTTTTTTACGAGGGATTCAGGCAGGCTCAGCGCCATTGCCAAAGGCTCCAAACGGCCCAGGGCGGCATTCGACGGCCCCATCGAGGTCTTTTCCTACGGCAGGCTTGTATTTTCGGGTTCTTCGAGGAGCAACCTTGCCACTTTAACCGAGTTTGAATCCGCCCGCGGCGGCCCCGGCTTCACGCGCCTGGCGAAAGACCTATTCACGCTGAACTGTTGTCAATTCGCCGCCGAGCTGCTTAACAACCTGACCGATGATTATGACCCACATCCGCAACTTTTCGATAGTTTTCTCCAATTCCTGCAAAACGCCAACGAGGAACGAGCATCGAGGAACGAGCATCGAGATATGCTTGTCCTGCTCATCCTGTTTCAATTGGCCCTGCTCAAAGAAGTCGGCCTGCAGCCTATCCTGAATGCCTGCGCAAACTGCAAAACGAGATACGAGATGCGAGATACGACGCGCGAGGTTTATTTCAGCAGTTCCGCAAACGGGCTGATTTGCAGAGACTGTGAGGCCAGCTTCCCGGACAAACTCGAACTGAGCACTAGTGCCGCCGGTTGTCTGAACAATCTGAAGCTAATGGCCGAGACGAACGAAAAGACACTCCGCGAAATCGAGAGCGTATTAGTGGACTATTTCACGCATATACTCAACCGCCCCCCGAAAATGGCAAAATACATCCTCAAAAACTGAGCAGCCTTTTGCATCTACGCATCAGCCCGGTCGAAAAGCTCAGGCTGACTGTCAGCAGCTTTGCTCTTGCCTGCTCTAACACCCAAATGCTCACGGGCCGACTCGGTCATCTCCCTGCCGCGCTTGGTTCGCCGCAGAAAACCCACCTGCAGAAGATACGGCTCGACCACGTCTTCCAGCGTGTCCCGCTCCTCGCCCAGGGTGGCTGCTATTGCATCTATCCCCGCCGGGCCGCCCCCATAAACGCTTGCCAACGCACGCAGAAACGCCCGGTCCAGCTCGTCCAGGCCCAGCGTATCTATCTGCTCCATCTTCAGGGCGCTCTCCACAACCTCTGTATTGAGCAGCCCCGTGCCTTTGACCTGTGCGTAGTCGCGGACACGCTTTAGCAGTCGATTCGCCACCCGCGGCGTGCCGCGCGAACGCGCCGCAATCAATTCAAGCGTGCCGTCTTCGCAGCGCAGCTTGAGCAGTCTCGCCGACCTGCCCAGTATTTCAGCCAACTCTTCGGCGCTGTAGAAATTCAGATGATACAGCATCCCGAACCGGCTGCGAAGCGGCGCGCTGAGCAGACCCGCCCGCGTCGTCGCCCCAATCAGGGTGAAACGCTTCAAAGGAAAATTTATCGTCTTGGCGTGAATGCCGCTG